>NZ_MQTY02000099.1:0-3750 GCF_016082285.1 Spiroplasma sp. Moj | reverse complement strand
CTATTTCAGCAACCTTTAAAATATCTAACATTTTATTAAAAGTGGCTTGTTTTATTCCTGTTAATCGGAATAATTCTTTATCATTAATAAAATCAAATTTATCAAATTTCATAATTTTAGATTCCTATAATTTCTATTTTAAATATATTTTATAGGAATTTTAAAATAACTAGGTTATGCAAGAAGTCTAATAAAAAATAAAATAAATTTATAATTGGTCAATGATTTGTTCTAATAATGCTGAAACTGACAAATCATATTGTTTTGCAACTTGTTTTAATTTTAATATTTTGTCAGGGTAAACAGAAAGAGATAATTGTACCTTTCTTGGTTTATCTTGTTTTTTTTCAAAATTTAAAGTAAGTTGTTGTTTTATTTCATTTGTTTTATGGGTTAAGTCTTCGGCAACTTGTTTACTAATTGGTCTTAAATTTGCTCTGTCAAATAAATTATTATCTGTCATATTTATATCACTCCTTTTTGTTCTAATTCAGCAACAATATTAAAATAAGGGTTTTCTTTATTTTTTAAAGTTTTAATAACGGGAACGCCTGTTATTTCACTAGTTTTAAAAACTTGTTTTTTCCTAATTTCTTGTTGCACTACTAACTTATTTAAATTACTTTTTTCTAAGTATTCTTTAAAATCTTTTGAAACTTTATAATGGTCAAAATTATTTTTTATAATTGCATTAATACGATTTTTAATAAACAATTTATTACATAATTCTTCTCATAATTCATATGTCATATTTAATGCTCTTAATGAATGAATAGAATTATCACACACCAAAATAATATTAGTAGCAATAGTATAGGCATTTACATTAGTAATATTTAAACTTGGGTTAGTATCAATCAAAATATAATCGTAGTTTTTTTCTAAGTAATTATAATTTTGCCTAAATTTAATATCTAAAAGTTTCTCTCTAGATATTTCATTTACTAATTTAATTTCTAATTTTGCCATTTGAATATTTGTAGGAATTATATTTATATTTTCAATGTCAGTTTTAAAGACTAAATTTTCTAATTTATCATTAATATTAAATAATTCCATAGAATATGATTTGTCAGTTTCTAATTGAAAACATTGCGTTAAATTTCCTTGGGGGTCAAGGTCAATCACAAGTATTCTTTTCTTTTTTTCTATGGCAAGAAAACAAGACAAATTAAAAGTAAAATTTGTTTTACCAACACCACCCTTTAATGCTCCAATTGTAATAATTTTCATTTTGTGTTTTCCTTTCTTATGTTTTGTGTATATACATTATATACTTATACTAAGTATATATTATACATAAATATTTTATGTATTTAAAAAATGTAATTAAATAATATTACTTTATGTTGTTCTACACACCGGTTATCTTCTTTAATGCGTTCGTTGATAAATTTTGCCATTGCTTGGTTTGGGACAATTCATCAACATTCGTAATCTTGTTTTAAGTACGAAACCATACTGTCAAAAATCAGTTTATATCGTGTTTTTGCTTTGCGGGTGCGTTCGCATTCTATTAAGACATTTTTATTGTCTGATGTTTCAATTAATAGGTCAGGGTATCATTTAAGATTACCATTATCTATTTTTAACTCCCGCTCCGTTTGATAATGCTCGATGTCGGTTTGTGCGACAAGTCATTTAATCATCATATCTTGGTGGGGGAGCTCATTAAAATTGATTTTAATTTGATGTGCCTTACGACCAAAATAATAATTACCACTACTAGATAAAACATAAATGTTTTTACGCGTTAACTTATTCGCAGTAATCAATTTCTTTTTAACTAATCTTGTTAAATGAGTTTGAATTGTATAAATATTTTTATTTAGTAGCAGAGATATTTGTTCTAAATTTAAGTATCCCCAACGATTTATCATATCCATAATTTTAATCTGCTCTGTCATATTTTTAACTCCTTACCAACCATCTTTGTAGCACCAACAGGGCGGTTTTTTTTTTTTTTTTAGGGGCGCGGGCAAAAAGAAAAAAGGAACATAAAACCCGAACGAGCAGTGTTAGTAGTTGACCCCGCTATCCCGTAGGGATAGCGGGGTCAACTACTCTTTGCTTGCAAAAAAGCTGCTAGTAAAGGTCATTTATTATAATTTATATAGTTTTTATTTATTACAATATAATTATACTATATTTTATTATATTTATTTAAAAATTAGAATTAGTACACTTATTAATTAATCAAATTTTATTTATCTTTACTATTTTTATACTAATATTTTATTTAATCTACTTGTTTGAAATATAATGAGAATGGTTTTGTTAATCATTTTGTTAGGAAAACTAAAAAATAAAAGAAAAAATAAAAACAGCACGAAAAATGTTTTTACTAATTCAAAACTATTTGTTATTATGTAGTTGGACACTTTTGGGTTAACTTTCGTCCCTGTGTCTCTAATTGTTTATATTATTCTATTAATTAAACATTGGGTCATCCAAGTCAGTTAATAACTGATTGATATCAACTTGCCGTTTTTTATCTTCGGTTGATTGATATTTTTTATTTTCATAATCACAATTAAATTTGCTGGTTACATCATTTTCAGATACTTTGGTATCTGTTTTTTTGCGGTTCAGTAAAAGAGCGTTTAACTGTTCGCGTTGTTCTTTTGCTTGCTGGCGGTGTCATTCCATACTTTCCTTAACGTTTTTAAATTGCAAAAAGAATGGATTAGTTTTTTGCATATTTTTAAAGCGTTGTTGCTCCACAGTTAAATAATGAAAACCAACTAAGTTGTATTTTTTCATTAATTCTTTCCCCATGATTTTTTTCTTTTCAGTTTTTTTTAGCGTCATATACATTATATGTATAATGTGGTTTAATTCCGATTAAATAATTTTCTTTATTTTTGTCTAAAAAACAAAAATCATCGGGCACTGATACATAACAAGTCCCAAAACGAACTAGATAACTATCTTTAGTAAATTTTTTATTTACATTTTTTTTCGGTGTGAAAATATTTGAAATATCCTTTGTTGGATTTAATTGATTAAATGCTCGATAATCATTTTGAATTTGTAATTCTTGCATAAGAATATGCTCCTTTCTGCGGTTTTAACCGTTTTTTAACCTCTTATCAGCGTTGATATTTTCCAAAATGTAGAATCCAAAATATTCTTTTGTTTGGTTTCAACGAAAATATCAAGGTAATTTTTTTTGTTATTTTGATATATATTAAATAAAAAAATAGGTAGAATGAACTTTTTTATCACTCTACCTATACACAAAATTATATAAATGTTATAATCTAACTAAGAACCTAATGGTTCAGTTAAATTAAAACCTGCTAAATGTTTTATCGACATTTTGCAAGTGTATAAGAGTGGTTTCACAGACCATTATTTTTATTTGTTTATTTAATTGATTATATTGTATCATATTTATTTATTAGACTTCTTGCATAACCTATTAAAATAATTGTAAATATTTTTAAAAAGATACTAATAGCAAATTATAATTTTAATTAATTATGTTTTTTATTTAAAAATTTAATATTTTCCTACAACGAAAAATGACTTTTTTATTTAAATTATTTAATTTTAAATACATCTTTTATTCTATCTATAATAATTGCAAATTATAAATTGAAGCAATTAAATTAAATCTTAAACTAAATCGTTTTCTATGATTACGATATTTTTCTGTATGTGAGGTACCATATACATTTTAGACCAGTTAGTCTTTTAAAAATTTTAACACAGCTTCAGTTGGTGTTAAAAAATTTATGCTTTTAT
>NZ_MQTY02000098.1:450-3792 GCF_016082285.1 Spiroplasma sp. Moj | reverse complement strand
AATACGATAAAGTCATAAATAATCGATTTTTTAGTGATAATTTGTTAGCTTTGCCACCTTTTTTAAATTTTTCTATTTCAGCAACCTTTAAAATATCTAACATTTTATTAAAAGTGGCTTGTTTTATTCCTGTTAATCGGAATAATTCTTTATCATTAATAAAATCAAATTTATCAAATTTCATAATTTTAGATTCCTATAATTTCTATTTTAAATATATTTTATAGGAATTTTAAAATAACTAGGTTATGCAAGAAGTCTAATGAAAAAATNCAATTAAAATTAGATCTAGACATATCCCTGATATTTGAAATTATGACTTTTTTCAAAAAGAAAAAGATTGATTTACGTATTCTTTTGATGATTTTAAAAAAAGTTTAACGGATAAAGTTAGTTATTTATATATTACTAGTACCTAAAAAACTTATTTATGAGACGCAACAAAACAAGTTTTTATTAATAAAGAAGAACCTGAAAATAATTATCCAGTTAATGATATTTGAGAAAAAATTAATAACGAAAATGGTTTTAATGTTTATGTTATTAATTTACAAAAAATTAATAAAGCATTAGATAATTTTGCTATTAAAAGAAAATTTAAAGGTGATGCTTATAAATGTAATATTGTTAATATTAATGATACTGTTGAGTTTTCTAAATTAGGTGGTGAAGAATATTTTGGTGAATATAACGCTTGATATCTTGATCGTACAATTACAGTTGAAACTACTTATAATTTTCAAAGAGAAGATTTTTTAAGATTTTATTTAGTTCCTTTACAATATGATAAAGAAGATGTTGATGATAATTTATTAATGTTTATATCAAATGCACAACCAAAATATAATGATTTAAATGAATTAGTATATTGAGCTATTACTTTTAGTTATGTAAAAGATTTTATTAGTACAACAGGACAAACAATTCAACAATTTGTACAATTTTCAGCACCAGGAGAAGGTTATGTAATTCCTAAAATAATTTGAGATAAATTAGGTATTCCAAAAGATTATGAAATTAATGAAAAATTTACTGGTGACACTGGAATTAAAAGTATTCAATTAACATTATTAGGAAATAATGGTACTACTGCACCTGTTATTTTTGGTAGACCAATAGAAAATTTAGGTGAATGAAATGAAAAAATATATCCACAAAGAAGATTATTTATTGATGATTTAAAAATGCCCGTTGCTGATTCATTAACAAAATCATCAAAACCATTAACTACTTATTTATTAACTAATGGTATCCCTGCTATTAATGGTCAATATGATAATTGATTAAAAAGAAAACAAGGTCAATCTAATCAAGAAGTTAAAAAGAATTATGAGGGTTATTTAAATACAGATCGTAAATTAACCCAAGCAACTAATCCAAATAATTTAACTGTTAAAGATGTTGCTTTAAATTATAAAGGGAATGCTGTAATTAATAAAAATTATGATGTTAGAGCAAATGGTTATTTTAAATATAATGTAGATATTGGTTATAATACTATTAATCCTAGTAAAAATCGTGGACAATTAAAAGATATGTTAAATTTATTTAGTATTATGTTTAATCATATTATTAGTTTGCCAATTGATATAACAGAAAGTATTGCATGAACTCAAAGAGATGTACATATTTTTGGTAAATTTGCTAGTGCTTTAACTTTTGGAATTCCGATTTATTGAAAAACAATAGATAAAAATACTAATAATTTATATCCAAATATTAATAATGGAATACCTTTATTTATTGGTAAAGCAAATTATACCTTTTATGATGAAAGTTATTGACCTATTGTTGATAGTGGTGGTACACAAGCAAAAAATCAAGGTAATATTCCTTTAGATGCATTTAGATATAATACTCAAGATGAGGTTAATGATATAATCGGTGCTAGTGCAAGTAATACAAGTTGATCATTTACTTTAACTGATAAAATACAAGTTGCCCGATGAAGTAAAAGNNAAAAAAAAAAAAAAAAAAAAAAAAAAAAAAAAGNNNTTAACCGTTATCGTTTAATTAGTAGTGTTATGATACCACAAGATAATATTAATGATGATTATATTTATCATGCAACAGAAGAAAGTATTTCATTTCCACCTAATCCTAATTTTGATGTTATTACTGATATTATGGGTAGTGGTAGATATATTATTGATGCTATTGGTTTTTATAATTTAGGTAAAACTGCTGTTAGAATATATATGTTTTCTGATGATATTGATTTATATGACCCATATTCAATTATGAGTTATTTTGTTAGTTTACAAACTACAAGTTTATACAATAATTCAGTGCGAGATTGATTAACTCTTTATTCACTTAGTTATTTAGATCAATATATAAATGATGATATAGTCCATAAATGACCAGTTAAATTACCTGATCCACCACCAAGTATTAATTTCTATCCAGTACCAATTAATTTAACAGAAATTAGTAAATATTTAAGATTAAATTCACAAAACTTAAATGATAATTGAATAAATGAAAATTATACAATTAGAAAAGATTTATTCGACTTTGGTACATTTGGAATTACAGATTGACAAACTGTTTTAGATAACTATGATAATTTTAGCTTTGAAATGCAAAATGCAGTTGGACATTTTTATCCAAGTAGTGCAAGTAAAGATCCAGAACATATTTATGATTGAAGAAAAAAATAAAAGTAAATTTAAATAAAATTACAGAATCTGGTGTTGATGTTTTTAATAATCATGAAGAGTGATTTGTTGGTAATCCTAATACCGGAAGAGGATATAAACTTGATACTAAAATAATTTTTTATAGAGAAAATATGTATTTAAAATTATTTATTAGTTATACTATTGAATTAAAATATCCATTAGCTGGTGCTTATGCAGAATTAACATTAATTAATAACCCAAAAATAGTAAATATTAATTTAAAAGAAAAATAGGATATTAATCCTATTTTTTAAATAATAATATTTCCATCTTTGTCAATATTTGGAATATTTGGAATATAATTTTCTTTTCATACATATAGTGATTTAAAAAAATTATTATTAAAATCTTTTATTCATTCTTTAATAAGATATTTTTTATTATTACGAATTTGATTAATTAATAATTGTGGCGTATTTGAAATATCACTATTTATTTCAACATTAAAATTATCTTTTTGATCAATAATTATATTTTTTGTTTCGTATTTAAACATACTTATTTTTCAATCATCATTATTTGTTGTTCTTCATATCGTTATATAATAATTATTATCTATATCTTTGAATGGAAAATCAATAAAACATAATTGATGTCAATTTTTTTTATTAGACTTCTTGCATAACCTAGTTATTTTAAAATTCNNNTAAAATATATT
>NZ_MQTY02000098.1:0-445 GCF_016082285.1 Spiroplasma sp. Moj | reverse complement strand
TNTTTTTTAATTGCTTAAACCTGTAATGNTAAAAATTAATTTTATTATGAACATTTTATTGTATATTTAAACACTGTTCTTTAAACAAAATTTCAATTAAATAAAAATGAATATTATAACTAAAATATTACTACAAAAATATAAAGTGTGAATTATTTTTAATTTATAATTTTTTTTTGCATATATATTAAATATTTGTATGTTTATTTATATATAAATTTGAGTACATNNNTNTTNTTTTTTTTTTATTTATTTAAGTTAGATTTCTTTACGAATAGAAATTCTATCGATTTAATTAAGTAAAAAAATAAATTATAAAAAAATAAATAAAAACAAAATATTTGTTGCTAAGCAATAAACAGCTTCAAGTTTTTATGCCCTTAAATAAAAAGAAATAAGAGGAAATTAAAAAATAAAAATAAAAATAAAAATAATCGTAATAATC
>NZ_MQTY02000097.1:0-3820 GCF_016082285.1 Spiroplasma sp. Moj | reverse complement strand
AAAACATAATTAATTAAAATTATAATTTGCTATTAGTATCTTTTTAAAAATATTTACAATTATTTTAATAGGTTATGCAAGAAGTCTAATAAACGGAATTTAAATTATCTACATAAATATCTTTAATTTTACCATTAATACTATTTATTGGTATTGGTGTTGTTGCACCTTGTTTCAACACAAACGCACCAGTATTTGTACCATAATAAAGATTACCATTATTATCTATTGCAATAGAATTTGTATCATTAATACCATCGATTTTAATCGCTTGTATTTCTCCTTGTTTTAAAAGATATATACCTTTATTTATATTAAAATAAACATCATCATTTGCTAAGGTTGTAATAAAAACTAAATCATTTGTAGGAATATTAATTTCTTTTTTAATATTATCTTTTGAAACAATATAAATTTTTTTGGTTAATTCACTCTGATAAGTTATTGCATTTTTGCCAATTGATACTAACTGTACCTTTTCATTAATAGCAGATAATTTAGAAAAATTAAGATATTTATAATTTTTTGATTTAGATGTCAACATACTAACATCGCGTTTAGCACGAGTTTGTACTGTATTGGCAAGTAATGGGGATGGTGCTGAGGCACCTAACCCGATTGTCCCAATAATTGATAAAAGTTTTTTCATAATTAATCATTCTTTTCAACTTGTATTCTTTTGAATACATAGTTATTGATATTGTTATTAGGGTTGATAATTTTGATAATGGTAGTTCCAGTTGATAAGTTTTTAAAGTCGTTGGGATGAAAAATAAACTCTTCAACATCTCTAACACTCCCCATTATACTCCGTTCATTGGCAAAATCTAACTGACGAGTTAATTTTGCCTTGGTGATTGTTCCAAAGACTTTACTTAAATAATCGGCGGTATTTGGGGTCTTTAACAGCGTGGCAGATAACATTGCTAGTATTACCGAAGATAGTATCAGTTAAATCAATGTCTTTTAATTTCAAATCATTGATTGTTTGAAACGACAAGAAACATTGATAATTAAAACTATGCGTTTTATTTATTAAGTTTACAATTATTTCACTAGCAAAGACATTAAACTCATCTAAAACAATGTTAATTTTTTGCTCTTGGGGTTTGTTTATCGCAAACTCTTTTAAGTCTTGGATAAACAAACGCCCGACCGCATTTGCTAATTTCGGATAAGATAATGAATTAATACTAAACAAGATTACTTGATGATTTTTAACAATTTCACTAATCGAGTTTTTATCCCCAATACTTGTTTTTAATTGTTGGCGATAAACATTCAACCGTGAACGCATCCCACCAATATCTTTGACATTGATATTGTCAAGATAAGCATAATTAGGGTTATCTCTGCCAACAAGATTTTTTAAATTTTCAATATTGAAATATTTAATTATATTGTCTAAGATAAAAGATATTTTATTACTAATTAGTGTTTCGGTTAAAATCAACACATAATCATTTGCCATTGACTGATAATACTGTTCGGAAAAATCAAACAACGACATTATCTTATCTGACAATACAACACTATCTTTTGTCGCAAAAGGGTTATATTGTAAATTACCGTTAATAGTTCAAATAAAGGCATTAGGGTTTAGTTGTTTAACTTTGCCAATTAAATCAATACCCCCCCCTTACCATCAATAATAATTGTTGTTTGTTTTAACTTAGTATTTAACTGTTTAATAATTGATAACAGCGTTGTTGTTTTACCGCTCCCCGTTGTTCCAACCAATAAAGTATGTTGGTTTAATTTATCTTTATTTAGGGCGGTAAACTTATCAAGTAAAACATTACTGTTTTGTCATTGTTGAATTTTATTCACAACTTTGTTACGAGTATTTAACAATCTAGTTAAGTATGATGTACTTTTTAAAATCAGAATAAATCATATTCAACTTTTAATAAAAATATTAATAAACTCATATTTAGCATTTTTGTTATCAAACCACGCCCCGATTTTATTTGCAATTAAGTAAACACAATAATCTAAAATTGCATATAACAAAACAAATAAAGGTAAAAACTGCAACTCAATAACAAACAAAGAACCCAAGATATTTCAACCATCTCAGTTATAAGTTAAATTCGGATGGAGGATATTTTCTGTTAAACAAATACCAACCGCCAAAATCATTGCTAAGGTTAATCAAGTAATCGCATTAAGATATTTTTTATCGCGTAAACTTTTCAATTTAATATATATTGTTTGCGTGATTAATCAACTTGGCAACAAATATAATAAACAAAGTAGCGGAATAAAAAGCAAAAACAATAAGATTAAATAATATCCAAGTTTTATCAATGCGACAAGAAAATTTATCATATCTTTATATCCCTCCTTTCTACAAATAAAAATGGAAATAATACCACTGCACTATTTCCATAAACAAAATTATAATAATTGATATAACATATTTTAAGTAGTTTGAACAAGGAAAAAAAACTATCAAATAAAATATGTTAAAATTGTCTATGGAAACACAGAGATTTAAACTAGTTTTGTGTTTCCATTTTTACTTATTGTAGCAATTTAAATTGCCTACATAAAAATTATATCAAATATTTAAAATTAGTAAAATATAGATTAATATAATTGATGTGAGAGAAAATCACTCCCTATTTTGACAAATACATCAGATAGGAGGTGATTACCATACAAGAGATTTTTAAAATGCTATTGTTGGTTTTAGCCTTACTGTTGATGGCAATTATTATTTACATAATAAAAAAATAGATTACTGTAAAGTAATCTAAAACATTAAAGGGAGTGGTTAACTCTCACTTTTTTTTATTTTGACACTTTTATTATATACCTAAATTTATATTAAAACAAGGTTTTTTAACGCCCCCTTAAAAAGGCAAAATAATAACATCTTAAATTAAGATGTTATTATATTCATCAACAATCATTTATTTTTTAATAAGTTTATAAATATCAATCAAGTGTTCATTTAGTTTTTCTTGTTCATTACTAAAATCAAGTAATAATAAAATTACAAGATATTCATTTCCAGTATTATTATACTTTAATAAATTAAGCGATATTATTTTATTAATTTTAAAATTTTCTTTATTAAGATTAAATTTTTTTAACTTAATACTATTTTTCTTTTCTATTTCACTTCATAGTTTTTCTTTATTATCGTTTAAAAAATTTAATATTTTATTTTTAAGATTCTTACTAGCTTCAAAATTATATGAATTAATTTTATAATTTTTAATAATATTTAATTCATCTTTTGTTATTTCAAAATTGTCAATAAAATTGACTCATTTTAAATCACTCAATATTGTTTTTTTTTCTGCTTGTGATTCAACAACTGGTGTTTGATCTGCGTTTTCATTTTGTTTTTTTTCTGCTTGTGATTCAACAACTGGTGTTTGATCTGCGTTTTCATTTTGTTTTTTTTCTGCTTGTGATTCAACAACTGGTGTTTGATCTGCGTTTTCATTTTGTTTTTTTTCTGCTTGTGATTCTTTTGGTGGATTTGATTGTTTAACTGGTTTTGCTTTTCCAGCACCACAAGCAAAAATATTGCTTGCTCCGATTACAGTTAAACTAACTGCTCCGATAATTGATAAAAGTTTTTTCATAGTTGATAATTGATACTCCTTTGATACATTTTTATTATTTTTAAATATATATCTATGATAATAATATCATTAGACTTCTTGCATAACCTATTAAAATAATTATAAATATTTTTAAAAAGATACTAATAGCAAATTATAATTTTAATTAATTATGTCTTTTATTTAAAAATTTAATATTTTCCTACAACTAAAAATGACTTTTTTATTTAAATTATTTA
>NZ_MQTY02000096.1:2390-3926 GCF_016082285.1 Spiroplasma sp. Moj | reverse complement strand
GTTACCATATACTTTTTCATTTTAATCTCCATTCTAATTTAAAGACTAAATCAGTGGTCTAAAATGTATATGGTTTTCACAAAAATATCTTATTAATATTATTGACTAAATTAAAAAAACATCATATGATTAATATTGAAAAATGTTAAAGTAGCTAATGCTCACCTATGCCCTTTAGTGTGGTTAATAGGTTTTACAAGATAAAATTAAAGTTTTTAATGATTATATTTTAATCATTTAAGAAGATAATTCTTGTTAATGAAAGCGCTACTTTTGAGCGTTTTTTTAATTAATTAAAATGGAGGTATTAGATGAATCAACCCACTAAAAACAATAAAAATATCGAGCAAGTAAATTATGATATTAGAGCACGTGAAGTTTTAATTATTTTAGATGATGGTAATAAAGTTGGTCCTTTAGGGCGAAATGAAGCAGTTCGTTTTGCTGAAGAAAAAGGTTTAGATTTATTGTTAGTATCAGCTGCTTCAAATCCACCGGTAGCAAAATTGGTTGATTATGGAAAATATAAATACGAACAAAAGAAAAAAGAAAAAGAAAATAAGAAAAATCAACATGTAACTGAAAATAAAGAGATGCGTTTACGAACAGGAATTGGTGAACATGATTTGGAATTTAAGGCAAAAAAAGTGCGTGAATTTCTAACTGATGGGAACCGTGTTAAAATTTCTTTAAAGTTTCGTGGTCGAGAAGTTGCAAGACCTGAATATGGCAAAGAAACATTAGATAAATTTTTTAGTTATATTGAAGATTTGGCAAAGATTGAAAAAGAACCCCAGTTAAATGGCTTGTTTTTAGATATGTATGTTGTACCAAAAAAATAATTAATTAAATTAACTTTTAAAAGAAAAGACAAGGAGGAAAATTTATGCCAAAAATGAAAACGAAAAAATCTTTAGCAAAAAGAGTTAAAATAACAGGAACAGGAAAATGAAAGATTGCGCATGCATATACTTCACATTTAGCCCAAAATAAAACAACAAAACAAAAACGTCATTTACGTAAAGCTGGTTTAATGGACCAAACTGATCAGAGTCGATTAAAACAACTATTACAAGGATAAAGAAAGAGAAGGGAATATTAACAAATGGCAAGAGTTAAAGGCGGAACAACAACAAGAAAACGTCGTAAAAAAATTATTAAAGAAGCAAAAGGATATTTTGGAACAAAATCAACGCATTACAAAAAAGCAAAAGAACAAGTAATGAAATCATGAGCGTATGCTTTTCGTGATCGTAAGCAACGTAAAAGAGATTTTCGTTCATTATGAATCCAAAGAATTAATGCTGCAGTACGTGAACATGATATGTCGTATTCACAATTTATGAATGGTTTAAATAAAACTAACATTGAAGTAAATCGTAAGATGTTATCAGAATTAGCAATTCATAATCCAAGTGAATTTAAAGTGTTAGTAGAAAAATCAAAACAAGCGTTAAAAAATTAACAAAACTACTTTTCTGAAAAGTAGTTTTTTATTTTAATATTAAGTCCGTTTTCTTATCTTGGATTTTTTNT
>NZ_MQTY02000096.1:0-2381 GCF_016082285.1 Spiroplasma sp. Moj | reverse complement strand
TGTGAGGTACCATATACATTTTAGACCAGTTAGTCTTTTAAAAATTTTAACACAGCTTCAGTTGGTGTTAAAAAATTTATGCTTTTATGTCGCCTAACATTGTTATAGTAATTTAAAAACGTAGTAATTAACTTTCGTAATTCATTAATATTTTTAGGGTAACGTGGCAGATATTCAAAAAATTTATTTCAGTTTTGATGAAATCTTTCAATTTTGCCATTTGATTGTGGCGAACGAATTGGCGTTGTTTGATGAACAACTCCTTTTTGATGTAATGCTTTTGTAAATTCGCTTTTATGATAATTATATTCTGGATTATAACTATAAACATATTCCGGTCCATTATCAGTTCTAATTCTTTTTATTTTAATTTTATTATTTAAAAAATCATTATAAGCTTGATTAAAAATACCAATTGCTGATGATTGNCCCTTATTTTCAGATAAATAAGCAAGACCAAAGCGTGATTTTTCATCAATAAAATCATATAAATATAAATTACGTTTAAAACCAGTCATATTTGGTGTCAGAATTTTAATATCATGTTGTAGATGNCCTAATTCATGCATTTCATAACGTTTATAAATCCTAATTTTCTTGTTTTTAGGATAAAAATTATTAAATTCTTTATTTCATTTCATTAAAGTTTTAATGTTATGTTTAATTACTTCATTTTTATATGTGAAAAATCCAGCTAAAGTTAAATTATAAAATTCATAAATTCCAGTTCCATATTCTTGGCGATATTTTTTCATCATTTTTGCAACAGCAATTTTGTAAGTTTTTGAATAATGGTTATTAATTTTAATTGGTCTCGTTGGTTTTTTAGCTAAAACCAGAAAATTTAATTTTTCTTTAAGACAAAGTTGAATCTTTTTAGCTCAATTAAAGTTGAATCTTTTTAGCTCAATTATAAAAAGTTTGTTTTGACTTATAAAATAATTTAATTAAGCTATTTAGTGAATTTTCATATAAATAGTATTTCTGACATAAATTAAAATAATTAATGACATTTTGATAAATATAATTTATTTCTTTTGTAAGTTTTTGTTGTAAATATCATTTTTTTATTTTTCGTTGTAATGAATATAATTCATTTTCAGTTGGAATGCTTATTACCATATACTTTTTCATTTTAATCTCCATTCTAATTTAAAGACTAAATCAGTGGTCTAAAATGTATATGGTTTTCACAAATTAGTTAAAGTCTGTCTATTTACTTAATAAATACAACTGATATAATGAAAATGTTGACGTATTTAAAATAGCATTTTATTTTAAAGTAATTAATATCAAAATAAAATTAAATATTATGGCAATTTAAATTTAATAATTTTACATAATTTTTTATTGTATTATTTTTAGTTGTTTTTTTTGCTGTAATTTTAAAAAAGTAAATTATGGGAGGTAACATTATGGACTCGTTACAAGTTGGAGATAGTGTCTTAGTATATGCTTATAAACATAATGGTTCAGTTTACCGTAGTTGAGAATCAGCAGTTGTTTTATTACTAGAAGAAGAATATATTGTTTTAGTAAATGAAGATGTTACTGTTACAGAATTGAATGGTAGAAAATGAAAAACAAATGAACCAGCAATCTGGATTTTTAATCGGAAAAATTGAAGTAATATTATTTGTATGCTTAAAGATACCGGGATAAATTATTATTGTAATATTGCATCACCATTTATTATGAAGCAAAAAACAATTAAGTATATTGATTATGATTTAGACATTAAAGTTTTTGCCGATGGTAGTTATAAAATTTTAGATTTAAAAGAGTTTAATCGAAATCGCATTGCTTGAAAATATAGTCGTGATATTGTTAATGCAATTTGAACAGAAATTGATAATTTAAAGCATTTAATTAAAAATAAACTTTTTATTTTTGAACATAGTCGTGTAGAAACATTATGGAAACAATATTTAGTATTAAAATCCAAATTACTTAAATAATGTTTTATTGTTTATTCTCTAAATAATAGATATAATAAAAGTGTTTTAGAGAGGAGATTTCTAATGGGACAATATAATTTTAAAAAAAATTTTTTATGAGGTAGTGCTTTTTCTGGACTGCAAACAGAAGGGGCATCTTTGGAAGATGGAAAATCTGCATCAAATTGAGATCATTGATTTAAGTTAGAAAAATACCGTTTTTTTAATCAACAACCTTGTTTGAATGATTTTTACCATCGTTATCAAGAAGAAATTAAAATTGCAAGGGAGTTAAATTTTAATTCATTACAAACATCAATTCAATGAACTAGATTAATTCCTGATGGAAAAACAGTTAATCCAAAAGGAATTGAATTTTACAATAATGTAATTAATGAAATGTTAAAAAATAATATTAGACTTCTTGCATAACCTATTAAAATA
>NZ_MQTY02000095.1:0-3979 GCF_016082285.1 Spiroplasma sp. Moj | reverse complement strand
ATATTTACAATTATTTTAATAGGTTATGCAAGAAGTCTATTAAATAAATGTCTTTTTTAATAGATGGATTCAAAATTATGTACCAAATAATTTTAAATTTTAAATGGATTTTTAATTAATTTATTATATAATAAAAAGTAGGATTTAAAGGAGTAATAAAAATGACTAATAATGATAATGTTTATAATCCTAAAAGAGCATGATATGAGTTAAAACCAACATTAGTTGATTGTGCTGCTCCCTTTGCTTTTAATTTAGTTAAACTTAAAAATACGGGTTATATTTTTTTAGGAACAGCTATTTTTGCTCCCTTTTTTATTAATATTCTAATTTCATATATTTTTACACATAATGAATATGCTTTAGCAGGGATGAACTTTATTAGTTGGATTATTGTTACAGTTGGTTCATATTTTGTTATTAGTGGTGCACAAAATGAAATTATGCGGTCAGGTGCTATTGCCTTTTATTATTTTTATTTTATTCCAAATATTATTGGTTTAGTAATTGGAACCATTGTAAACCAGTTTCATCCATCTGATAGTGTTAAAACAACAATTAATTTATTAACATTAATAATTGCGGGATTGGTGACAATTTTTATTCTTTATCGGTCATCACCATTAATTTTTGAAAAAATTAAATTAACTTTAAAACAAGATTGCAAACGTCTTTTTGTTGTTTGCTCAATTAGTATTATTGCTGTTTTTTCAATTCATTTATTTTTTGTTTATTTACAATCATTAATAACAGCAACAACTTCAAACAATCAAAATAATTTAATTAAAGGACTAGATAAATGGTGAAATATTGCTTTCTTATTTATCTATACAATTTTAATTGCTCCAGTTGTTGAAGAATTAGCAACTAGACACGGAATTTTTAGTTTAAGTGGTAACAAATGACTTGGATTTGTTGCATCAACAATTTTCTTTGCTGGCATGCATGTCGCTGGAACCGGTGAATGAGAACATTTTATTGGATATATTGGAGCATCATTAACACTAGGAATGCTATTTCTTATTGTTAATGGGAATGTTACATATACCATAATTCCGCATGCTGGTTATAATTGCATTGTTGCCATTTTAATGCTTGCTGCACCAAAATTTTTAGCATAATTAATTTTAAAAAAGCACTAAAGTGCTTTTTATTTTTTTGAAACAAACTTATGCAGATATATATTTAATTAGTTATATTCTAAGACAATGAATGATTTTCTAAAAAAGATTCTTTAGAGATTTATTTATAGCAATATTATTATTAATCATTATATAATCTAATACCAGTTCCAATTCCCATTCATGTTCCACTGCCGATAGATGAACCTGTAACATTTACTCAATGCTGTGTTAAAACTTGAATATAATAACTATTATTTTCATAATATCAAGTTAAAGCAAACTATTGACTGCCTTCAAGATATGCATTTCCATATTTAACTCAACGTGCTTGAACTAAAAAACGATTTTCAGGTTTAATTAATTTAGGAATATCTTTGACATCAACAATCTTAGCATTAATCATTTTTTTTGCAAGTTTCATTATCACTATGAAAATTATTATATTTATTTAACTTATCACCGTAATATTCAATATTTCCTCAGCTAATTTTTGAAAAAAAATCACTTTCTTGCCCTAAAAACATAATGTATTTGTAATTTATAGGGTTAGTTAAGTGAATATTAAATGTATGTCACAATCGTCATCCATCTTTTTTTAAACCTCAATCATTAAAAACAATATCACCTTTATTATCATTGTTTTTAATATAAATCTAAATTTGATTGTTCCTCTATTATTTAATGGTTCTCTTTGCTGGTCTACTAATGAACTAGTGGCAATAATTTTAGACATAGTTCCAAAACCAAAACTCATGAGTGCTAATAAACTAAATATTTTTTTCATTTCACTTGTTTCCTTTCTGTTTTTTATTCTTAACAGATTTTTTCATAGTTTATAAAATACTATCTTACTTATTGTGAAAATCATTTTAATTAAATTAATACACTTTTTTATTTATTTACCATTTATAATTATTTTTATATATAACAAAATAATTAATATTAAGTATTATGGAAAGAATTAAATATATAAATAATTTTAATAAAAGATACTAATTATTAAAAAATTTAATAAACAAATTGTTTCATACAAAAAGATGATATATAATATCATCTTTTTAATCCATTTCTGTTTGTTTGACTGTTGCTATTAAAAGATCTAAAAATGGTTTAATATCATTTTGAAAAGTAAAACTAATAAATAAAAGCTGTTACGCCGCCAGATATTGCAAAGGCATTTTTATTGGTTTGTAAAAAGTTATTAAGATTGATTTTACTTTGATGTTTTTTAGTAAAACTAATGAATCCATATTTTAAGGTTGAATTAATAAAAATTAGTAAGCTATTTTCATATTCTTGTAAAAATTTATTTAATTTATTTCGTATTAGTTCAAGTGTTATTTTTTCATCATTAATAATAATTTCTTTGATTGTTAAATTATTATTAATACTTGTTTCTTTGAATGGAAAAACAGTATTATCAATTGTTTGTAATAATAATTTATATTTTTCTTTTGCAATTTTATTTAATTGTTTTCTAATTGTTCAATTTCCGTATTTAAACTATTTTTTGCAATTATTGTTGTTGGAATTTCAAAATTAGGTATTATAAAATTAAAATCAGCATCATAACTTTTAATTTTTTTAATACTTTGGTATAAATTATCTTTTTTTTGGTTAATTCAATTAGCAAAATAACTTTCTGTTGCTTCTTTATTTGTTGAAAATTGTATTCGAACTTTCTTTTTATCAACTCAACAATCTCAAATTTCAAAAAAATTAATTTCTTTTAAGTTATTAACATGGGTTCCACCACATAAATCAATTATTGCAGTTGGAAATTCAACAACACGAACAATTGGATCATATTCAAAATTTGGATGAGCAATTTTTAATTCTCTTGCTTGGTCAATTGGCATTTGATGTTCAATTTTAGCAATGTTATGATTAATTAATTTCTCAATAATTTGTTTACGAGCGCTTAAAATAATTTCTAATCAGTTCAGTTATCAACTTTATTCATTGCTAAGAAAGCATAATCAGTTTTAATCTGAACTGAATCTGTCATATCACCATCATTTAAAATATGCTCAATAATAGACTTCTTGCATAACCTATTAAAATAATTGTAAATATTTTTAAAAAGATACTAATAGCAAATTATAATTTTAATTAATTATGTCTTTTATTTAAAAATTTAATATTTTCCTACAACGAAAAATGACTTTTTTATTTAAATTATTTNATTTTAAATATATTTTATAGGAATTTTAAAATAACTAGGTTATGCAANNNNTNTAATATATTGTTAAAGCAACTTCGCCCGCAACTGATAATGGAACAATTTTGTTAGTCAACAAAAAATAAATTGAGTAGTTAATGTTATAAATGATCAATTAAGACCTGTTTTTAATTGAAAAACAGCAAAAGAGGTATTTTCAGATAATTTTAAATAGGTTTATTTGAAGTAATTTAATAAATTATTTTTTAGTGTGCTTAATTTTCCTTAAAATAAAATAAAAACTATAAATATTTTGATTTTTAAAAATTTTGTGAGGTACCATATACATTTTAGACCAGNTANNNTTTTAAAAATNTTNACAATTATTTTAATAGGTTATGCAAGAAGTCTAATAATTAAATTAATTGAAAAGTTTGGTGAAATGAGAAATAAAGCTAATGATAATGTTCAAAATGATAAAACAATTAATAAATTGGAATTTGGTAAAAAAATTGGTTATTTTAATGCATTAGTTGATATTTTAATGATTTTACAATCAGAATTAATTAAATTAGAGGTGTAAGTATGGATTTATTATCGTTATTAAAAGAATTATTTGATAATGTGAAAACCATATACATTTTAGACCACTGATTTAGTCTTTAAATTAGAATGGAGATTAAAATGAAAAAGT
>NZ_MQTY02000094.1:1172-4008 GCF_016082285.1 Spiroplasma sp. Moj | reverse complement strand
ATTTTATAGGAATTTTAAAATAACTAGGTTATGAAAGAAGTCTAATATTGTTTGAGAAACTTATCATGGAAAACATGAAAAAAGAATCTTATCTGAGTATCTTTCAACTAATATTAGATATGATGAAGATGAAATGGTTTATTAAAATAAAATTAGCAAAAAGTTGATTTATATTACTATAAAAATACTTGCATTTTTTAATAAAATTTGTTAAATATATTATTGGCAGTTACATATGCCATTTGTTAATAGTCATGTTAATAAGGAGGAATGTTATATGATTAAGCCACTAGGAAAAAATATTGTCTTAGAAAAAGAAGAAAAAAAAGAAACATTTATTAATGGAATTTATTTACCAGAAGATGAAAAAAGCAAAAGCCATATTGGAAAAATAATTGCAATTAGTACTGAAGTTAGTAAAGATGGGACCTTTGAAGGAAAAATAAATAATAAAGTTCTTTATCGCGAATATGCCGGAACTGAAATTGAATTTAATAATAAAAAATTAGTCTTAATTTCTAATGAAGATATTTTAGGCGTAATTGAAGAATAAAATTAAAGGGGGAATAGAAATATGTCAAAATCAATTAAATTTGCTGAAGAAGCAAGAATGAAATTACTTAATGGAATTAATAAATTAACTGATGCAGTAAAAGTGACTTTAGGACCAAAAGGAAAATATGTTTTATTAGAAAAAACTTATGGTTCACCATTAATTACGAATGATGGCGTTACAATTTCAAAGGAAATTGAATTAAGCAATCATTTTGAAAATATGGGAGCTAAGTTAGTTGCTGAAGTTGCTAATAAAACAAATGATGTTGCTGGTGATGGAACAACAACGGCAATTGTTTTAACTCAAGCAATTGTTAAAGAAGGATTAAAAAATATTACTGCTGGTGCAAATGCTGTAGCTATTCGTAATGGAATTGAAAAAACAGTTAAAGCAATTGTGGATTTATTAAAACAATCAGCAAAAGAAATTAAGTCAAAAGAAGAAATTGCACAAGTTGCGAGTGTTAGTTCAAAAGATACTGAAATTGGTGCCTTAATTGCTGAAATTATGACTAAAGTTGGTAATGATGGGGTTATTACGATTGAAGAATCAAAAACAATCAATACTGAAACAAGTGTTACTAAAGGATTACAATTTGATAAGGGATATTTATCACAATACATGGTAACTGATAGTGAAAAAATGTTAACAGAATTTGAAAATCCATATATTTTAATTACTGATAAAAAAATTAGTAATATGAAAGAAATTCTACCAATTTTAGAAAAAATTGTTGAAGAAGGACGTCCATTATTAATTATTGCTGATGATGTTGATGGTGATGTTTTACCGACATTATTACTAAACAAAATGCGTGGTGCTTTCAATATTTGTGTTGTTAAAGCCCCAGAATTTGGGAATAACCGTAAAGATTTATTGGAAGATATTGCTATGTTAGTAAAAGGTAAATTTGTTAATGGTGATTTAGGAATGGATTTCAAAACTTTAACTTTAGATGATTTAGGAACGGCAAAAAAAGTAATTGTTTCAAAAGATACGACAACAATTATTGAAGGAAAAGCAACACGTGCAGAAATTGAAGATCGTAAAGAATTTATTCGTAATCAAATTAAAAATGAAAAATCAACATTTGAGCATGATAAATTGAAAAAAAGATTAGCTAAACTTGCGAATGGTGTTGGAATCATTAAAGTTGGTTCACCAACTGAAACAGAAATGAAAGAGAAAAAATTACGAATTGAAGATGCATTAAATTCAACTAAAGCTGCTGTTGAAGAAGGTATTGTTGCTGGTGGTGGAACGGCATTAGTACAAGTTGGGAAAAAATTAGGAAATTTAAAATTAAATGATGAAGAAAAATTAGGATTAAATATTGTGTTACGAGCAATTGAAGAACCAGTTCGTCAAATTGCTGCTAACGCTGGTGTTGATGGTTCAATTATTGTTAATAAATTAAAAGAACAAAATGACAATTTTGGTTATAATGCTGCAACAAATACATGAGAAAATATGATTGAGGCAGGAATTGTTGATCCAGTTAAAGTAACACGTTATGCTTTACAACATGCTGGTAGTGTTAGTGCTTTGTTGTTAACAACGGAAGCTGTTGTAGTAAATAATGATGAAGACAAACAATCAAAAGCACCAAGTTATCCTGACTTAGGAATTTAATTAAAGAAACATTAGACTTCTTGCATAACCTATTAAAATAATTGTAAATATTTTTAAAAAGATACTAATAGCAAATTATAATTTTAATTAATTAAAATTATAATTTGCTATTAGTATCTTTTTAAAAATATTTACAATTATTTTAATAGNTTATGCAAGAAGTCTATTATAAAATTATAATATCATTTAATGATTAAAAAGGAATATAATTGTATGTTAAATGTTTTTAATAATTTTATAGATATAAACTTTGTTGAAGAAGTAAATATCGATGTTAATTTAATAGNAAAACAAAAAATGAAAGAAAAATATGAAAACCTTGATCAAGAATTAAGAGAGCAAAACCGTAATGGCAAAAATGNTTATATTTTGTGAGGGAAAAAGAATAAAATGATAAAAACTCACTTTGGCAATATTATAATTAAAGCTTCCAGATTTGGTTATCGTGATAAAAAAGATAATAAATTCAAAACAATAACTTTATTAAATAAAAAAATTAGTTTAAAAAATAATGAAACTATTATTTTNAAGTTGTAAATTGTAATTGCAAACACGCTTTTTCCAAAGCTCTTATTAGTAAGATGATAACATCATTTAAAATAAATGCAACTATTTTTTAAAAAAATTAAAATATTTTANANNTTTTTT
>NZ_MQTY02000094.1:1053-1164 GCF_016082285.1 Spiroplasma sp. Moj | reverse complement strand
AAAAAAAAAAAAAATTTTTTTTTTTTTTTTTTTTTTTTTTTTTTTTTTTTTTTTTTTTTTTTAAAAAAAAAAAAAAAAAAAAAAAAAAAAAAAAAAAAAAACNNNAAAANA
>NZ_MQTY02000094.1:0-1046 GCF_016082285.1 Spiroplasma sp. Moj | reverse complement strand
AAAAACTANAAAATGTATTTAATAAAATAGTAATAATAATATANAATAATAAAATAAATCAAGCTGCGTTTGAAACATTTAAAAGCTTAGCTCGTTCAAACTAAAAAATTTTAGAAAAAAAANNATATATNTNTNNGTNTTTANNAAAAAAAAAAAAAAAAAAAAAAAAAAAAATAAAAAAAAAAAAAATTTTAANNACTAATAAAAATTAAAGAAGTAAGCAAGAAAACAAAAATAACAGGAATTAAAATAAATATAAATCTGATTTAACTTAATGAAATTAACGGAAAAAAATAATACAGAAAAAAAAGCAGATAAACTAGAATATANNAAAAAAAAAAAAAATAAATAAATAAATAAATAAATNAATAAAAANTAANTTATCTAAATACTATACAAAAACACTAATTATTATACAATATATATTTCATAAACTAATAAAAAGTAGCATGAAATATAATAAACACAAAATTCTTTNNNCCAAAAAAAAAAAAAAAAAAAAAAAAAAAAAAAAAAAAAANAAAAAAAAAAAANTNAANAGNTATATACATAATAATTGAGGGAGTAGGGTCAAGAAGAAGAGATATGATCGTATAGCGTAGAGGAATAGTTAGTTTTGGAATAGTGTATATGAAATACCCATCTGAGAGCCGTCGTAGGAGATGATAAAGACATAAATATAACTTCGTAAGCTATATTAATATAATAGATTAATGAACATCAACGTAGAATATATTTTGTACATATTCATCAATTCGCGGAATATGTAAAATATATGGTAAATGGAAATTACGAGAGAATTATAAAAGGAACAAACATTAAAAGTGTTTCTAGTTGAAAGAACATGCCTGTAGATCGTTTGTCAATTTACGAATACAAATTCAATGTCTTTAGATTGCTGTCGATAGTAATAGGGAATTATGGAATAAAGAATTATGGAAGAATGTATACTGTACATGTTTCTAGACGAGTAGACATGACTGTTGATTACCACAAGGAATGTATTAATACATATATTTAATGTGTCTAGACTCTAGAGTCTATAC
>NZ_MQTY02000093.1:2858-4010 GCF_016082285.1 Spiroplasma sp. Moj | reverse complement strand
CTAGGTTTCTAATAGATCCATAAAAGTTGATAGGATTCAGCTAATAATAATTAGAATAATGAGCAACTAATACGTATCGCAGATTGTATATTCAGCTTAGAAATTATTTACAGTTACAGGTGAATTTTTTTAGTTTAAAGTAAGTAATTAATAGCTGCATTTACTCAAGATGTTTCATCACAACTATAAAAACTATGTTTTTTATAAATTAATACAATATTTTTACAGATGCAGATACAGAGATTTCATTTATTAAAGAGTTGGTCTTTGATATAATTGATATTNNANANNAGTTGATTTAATNNAGTGGAAAATAAATTAGAAATAAATTGAAGTTATTAAGCAACGATTTTATCGATATAATTTATCCAATAATTAGTTAAAAGTCAAAAGAAATACATAAAATGATTAAGAAATTCTGGTTTCTGTTTTGGAAGGCTTTCATCAAATTTTAGTCAAAAAAAATAGTACAAAGAATGTAAAAGAAACTAAATTAATATAAAGAGGTTTTGCAATACTAACTGAGCTTAGTTGAAGTATTTAAAAATATATTAACATTTTATTAGAAAATTTAGCTTGATTGATCGTCATTAATTTTCAATAATTATTGGGACTATTTATTAAAAACTAAATTAATTAATTAATTATTGCAAATNATNAANNANNAANTCNNANANNTNTTTAAAATGANTAATAATACAATAATAGATAAATATTTTAATAGTGATGAAAAAGTTTTCATTGAAAACTAAAGTAAAGATATGTTTATATCATAACTGAGCAAATAAATTTAAAAGATTTTTTCCACTATTTAAGTGAGGAAAAAGTTAAACATTAATAGCATTAATATATAACAATAGTATTGCAAAAAAAAAATAAAAATAAAATATTAAACAAATAAATAATNATNATAAANANAAAAAAATAATAATNATTNAANNNANATTATTATATATATTTTTAAACATTAAAGGTATTTATATTTTAATTAGAATTTTTAAAAAATATTTTAAAACATCATTTATTAAAATAACGAAAAAAAAAGAACTTTAAAAATATTAAAGTACATTAAAATATAAAGCGTCAAAGTTATTTATTTTTTATAAAGATTTTTGAAAAATATTGTCAAATTTATTTTTTTAATTTTTTTTA
>NZ_MQTY02000093.1:0-2848 GCF_016082285.1 Spiroplasma sp. Moj | reverse complement strand
TTTTTTTATTTTTTATTTTTTTAATAAATAAAAAGTAATTTTAAAAACTAAATTAATGTTAAATGGCAAGTGCTGAAGTCATTTATTTTTTGTACGAATTTTGTTTTTTGAAAATACGTCACAATATTTCAAAAATAATTCTTTATGTATACATTCATCTTTATATTCATTTTGCATTTACTTCTGTATAAAAAAAAATTAAAATNNNAATNNNAGATTCCTATAATTTCTATTTTAAATATATTTTATAGGAATTTTAAAATAACTAGGTTATGCAAGAAGTCTATTGTTTGCTTTTTTCAGTTTTCTTTCTTTAATTGCAGCTGTAATTGCAAAGATACCTAATGAAATTAAAGTTAAAGCAAATGCTATACCAATAACGATAACACCAACGCCACCGCACGCTCAATTAATATTTTTTGTAATTGCTCCTAATAAAATTAGTACTATTCCAAATAATGAAAACAATGTAAAAGCACCAATTAAGTAAGTATGATTATTTTTAAAAACTGTTGATAATTTATTTATATTTTTATACATTTTGTTATTCTCCTTTTTTAAATTCTAACATAGTTATTTTTTATTTACTTTTTTCTTCTTATTTAGATACTGATACAAATAGCAACTACCAAGCACCACAAATGCAACACCAGCAACCGAACCGATTGCAATACCAGCAATTGCAATGCTAGATAATTTATTAGGTATATTACTGTCTTTGATTTGCAAGGTAAATTGTTCTGAAGTCGCATTATTGTATTTAACAGTAATGTTTATTTTGTCGTTTGGGTTAAATTCGCTTTGTTTTAATTCAAACTCCACTTTGTTTGTATCATAATTGCTGGTATTTACCGCAGGAATTGTGATATCGCTTGGAATTTGGGTTGTTAACTGTGCAACAACTTGCTCTGCTGTCAACGGTTCTTTGGGAGATAGTTTGCCATTGATTTTAAACCAATCAGCAACAGCACTCGCAAATTAACTATCACTTGCTAATTGCTGTCAGTTTTTACTCTCGTTAATTATTTTGTTTAGTTCGATTGCATTAAGTTTTTTAATGCTTTCATTATAACCGTTTAAACTTGCTCAACTATAAAAATATTGTCCTTGGTCTGTATTTCAAAAATTCGGCGTTAAATTATTTTTTCAGATAACAATATAATAATTACTTTTATTACCTACACTATCTTTTGTTTCAACCAAAAATCGACCTTGATATGAATTTAATATTGTTGCATTTAAAGACACATTACCAGTAATATCTAATTTTAGTCCGTTCTTTTGTCATTTATCATTTAAACCATAAACAACCCCACTTTGTATTGTTGATCCCGTTGGTTGGTTTAAACTCACTTTAACTTCGGTATCAGAGTAATACAAATCACTAGTTAAAGTAATATCGCCTACTTTGTCATTAGTTGGTACTTGATAATTATAACTATCAACATTACCAAACGGCAATGTATTTTTTTTGTACAGTAATACTTGGTTGTGCCAATAATGATGACACGATGATTTGCCCTGTATAACTTTTCCCATCAACTTTAAATGCTATCTCAATTTTATAGTCTTTATTTTCAACAGTCGTGCTATTTACTGACAAATCAAAGTTTCAGTTTTTATCTGGGCTAGGCATAATAGCACCATTGACTTTAACAGTATCAATATTAGTGTTTGCTATTTTGACTTTAACTTGTCCGTTTGCGACAAGTTGGTTATCACGCAATCACGCAATATTTTTTGATTTATCAACTAAATTAAAATTAGAATATTTTTTAATTCAATTTAAATTAGTTTCAGTACTAAATATTAATTTTTTATCAGTATCCCATGCATAGATTAATTTATTTAAATAAATTAATCTAGAAAATTAGATATTCCATCGATTTTCGTTGGTGTTGTAGAACCCTGTTTCAATACATAAACACCATTCTCATTTGAATAAAATAAATCATTATTATCAGTTATTAACAAATCAATAATTATTTTTTTATCAATATTATTTATTTGTGTTGCTGTATCTGAATTATTAATTAGTAAAAACATTCCGTTTTGTGTTGCAATATAAACATCATTATTTTTATTAAAAGACATTCCTAAAAATGAATTTCTAATATCGGTCATACCTTTAATATTTACTAACTTGCTTTTTTCATTTATTCTATAAATATTTTTAATATTATAATCATCTTGAATAATAAAATAGACTTCTTGCATAACCTAGTTATTTTAAAATTCCTATAAAATATATTTAAAATAGAAATTATAGGAATCTAAAATTATGAAATTTGATAAATTTGATTTTATTAATGATAAAGAATTATTCCGATTAACAGGAATAAAACAAGCCACTTTTAATAAAATGTTAGATATTTTAAAGGTTGCTGAAATAGAAAAATTTAAAAAAGGTGGCAAAGCTAACAAATTATCACTNAAAAAATCGATTANNAAATCGATTATTTATNANGTGAGGCTAGTTGTTATCGCAATGTCAAATGAATTGAAGATATTTTAATTAAAAACTCTGATTTTCAACAACTTGCTGGTAAAAAAGCACTAATAAATGATTATTTTATTGATAAAACAATTATTATTGATGCTACCGAAACTCCAATCCAACGCCCAAAAAAAGACAAAAACAATCTTATTCTGGTAAAAAGAAAAAACACACGATCAAAACACAAGTAATTATCGAACAAGAAACCAAAAAAATTATTGCAATCAGTTTTATAAACAATTAAGTCGGGATAGGCATTCAAATTGCAGTTTTCCATTTTGAGCTCACGCTCGGTTTGATAATGTACAATATCGGTTTGACTACAAAGTCATTTGATTAATATATCTTGGT
>NZ_MQTY02000092.1:0-3939 GCF_016082285.1 Spiroplasma sp. Moj | reverse complement strand
TTANNNTTNNTNANTATTTTATAAAAATAATAATATTTTTCATTAAAACCTATCAAATGTTTCGGGATAAATATTATCATACATATTAAGACTCTGTAAGATTTGAATTGTTTTTTTAGTTAGTCTAATTTTTTCACTCTGCTTGTTTTCTTGGATATGACGTAATAGTTCTGCTTTAGCAATTGGTTGAATACTAAAATATTGGATTCAAGCTAAAACTAATTGAACAACAGTACAATTATATTTTTTAGCTTCGGCAACTAGAATTTGATTTTCCATTGTATTAGCAATTGGTGAATATGCTTGTACCAAAATGTTTTTATTTTGACAATATTGTACACGATCTCATCTTTGGTTAAAAGGATTAAATTCAATTTGGTTTAAATTTGGATAAATACCCGTTTCTTCAAACAAAATTTCAATCATATCCTTATCAAAATTACTTACACCAACAACATTAATTAACCCTTTCGCTTTGCATTGTAGCAATTCGGTATAGGCTTTGATAGTTTTGTAAAAATTTAAATTTGGGCGATGAATTAAAACAATATCTAAATAAGTAACATTTAATCGTTTTAACGACTCTAGCACAGCATTGGTAGTATTCTCTGCCTCAATATCATCACATCAAATTTTTGTTTCAATAGTAATATCTTCTCGCCTTTGGTTATTAGAATTTAAATATTTTTTAATTGCTCGTCCAACAATTTCTTCATTTTGATAAACTTTAGCAGTATCAATAATTTTATAACCATTTTGTAAAGCATTAATAATCGCCTCTTCTTTTTTTAAAAATAAAGTTCCAAATGCAATTTTCTCTAAGCGAAATGGCATTGTTCTAACCTCCTCTAAAATTATTTACTATATTGTTTTAATAACTCTTCAATATTATCTGTTATTGGATATTTTGATATAATTTGATAATAAATATTATTATAACCAATAAAAGAATGGACAACATATTCTTTCTCAATAATTTGTAATGGTTTTAAAACTGTTCTACCTGTTAAACTAGCGGCAAAAAACATTGCTTGTTTATCAGCAACTAAATCTTGTTCAGAAAAAATTGTGTTGTAACTAATTTTTTTCTGTTCTAAACCTTGCTGTTCAATTTTCATTCGTAATGCTGTTTCTTTTTCATTTGGTCAAATTTGCTCATACCGAATTAAACGTGCAAACATTTTATAAAAACGTGCAAACATTTTATAATTAGTTGCAATTGCTAATGCACTCATTAGAACTCCTTCTGGTGCACCACCAATTCCATACAAAAAATAAGCCTTCTTTAAAACAACATCAATTGCTCCTAATACATCTCCTTCATTAATTAATTCAACCTTAATGCCTAATTGACACATTGTTTTTATTATTTTTTGATGACGCGGTTTATTTAAAATAATACATGATAAATTTTGTTTAATTTTTAATAAAGTCAATAAAATTGCTTCAATTGGTTTATTAAAATCAACTATTACAGCTAAGTCCTGTGATAAAAACAATTTTTCCATATACATTTCTGGGATTTGTAACATTGTATTATTTTTAGCAACAGCAATACATGAAATTGAACCCGGTTCATTTTTACTAGCTGGTATTGTCCCTTCAATTGGGTCAACTGCAATATCAATCGTAATTGCTTCTTGTTGATGAGAAAAAGTTTGCCCTTGATATAACATTGGTGCTGCATCAAGTTCACCTTCGCCAATTGCAATTTTTGCTTTAACATCATTACTTGTTAATAATTTATTAATAATATCAACTGCTTTTTGGTCTAACATATTTTTATCATTTTTATCAACCAATTCATATGAAGCAATCACAGCTAACTGGACCGCACGTAAAAATAAAAGACTATTTGTTTTCATTGTTCATTCCTTTGCTTGCTATTAATATTTAATCATATAATTTCCAAAATAAAAATGTAAAATACCTTACATTTTTATTTTTTATTAACCTTATTTTGTATTTTGTTTTGGAATCTTACCAAATAATTCATGAAAGGCCCGCTTTGATCCAACTTTACTAGCACGAACTAAAAATTCATTGCTAGAAATAATAAAAGTACAAAAGACAATTGGAATAACATATACTCAATAATATCATGTTGGTTCTGAAATTTTATTTGGAACATTTACTGCAATAAAAATATATTGAAAAATTGGGGTTCAAAAAAACATTAATAATTGGGTTGAAGTTGTATAGGTGGGTCCAGACATTGCTAAACATGCATAATATAGCATTCGAGAACTACCCATAATAATTCCTCCAGCAAGAACAATTAATGCATAATCATAATATTGAAAATTAGCAAAAATTTTATAACCATCTAAGAAACTTTGATGAGAAAAAACTGCAGCAATTGGTGTCCCTAATAATAACATTAATATCGCTGAAGAACTTGTTTTAATTGATACTGTTTCATGATTTGTAAATTTAATTTTTGAAGAACTCATTAAATGGGACATTCCTAATGCTTCCATTGCATAAAAGCCAGCGGTCACTAAAGCTAAACACATCCCTCCAATCGATGATCAAGCTAATCCTTCTTCAATTACAAAATGAATTGACATTCCTAAAATTAAACATGTAGAAATTGCTAAAGCAGTTCAAGTATATTTACTTTGACGAGCACGAAAGAAAATAGCACTTCCAATTGCCGTTAAAATAACATTTAAATTTAACAATAATCCTGGAACAGTTCCATCTGTACCACCTTGATGATTAATTGTTAATAAAACTGATAACTGAAAAAATACCATTGCAACCGGACCACCTAAAAAACCATATAATACAATTAGTCAAGTTTCTTTGTGACGAAGTAATTTTAAAAAATTAATAAAATTTTTGGGTTTATAAAAAATAAACATTACAAAAGTTGCCATTATTTCTTGAACTGTCACATAAAAAGTGGCATTAATTGGCGCTGCTAAATTATCATATGGTCCTTGTTCTGGAATAATATATAGCATTAATGGGACAATAGAATACCCAACTGCAGAAATTAATCCATACATAATTCCCAGAATAATGCGACGTTTTGTACGAATAGTATCTAATTCATTTTTTACATTTTTTTCTTTTTGTAATAACTGTTGATCTGTGGTAACCTGATCTGCCATATTTATACTTTCCTAATCCATTCTTTTTTACTATAATATAATATTGTTTTTTTAAAAACTATTAGCTATATCTTACACTAAACATAAAAAAAGTTAAACTTTTTTAACTTTTTTTATATAAATTTAATAAGTAACATTAATATAATCAAATTATTATAATTAATTTTTCCCATGTATCGTGTAAGTGAAGTGCAACAAATCAACTCAGAAAGGGATTGATTTTTTATTGAAAAGAAACATTATTTTATTTTGCGGTCCGTAGTAATTAAATATGGTAANGATANTGNNATTAATNCTGTCAAATAANAAAGAAAATTGCAGAGAATAATCTCTGATATCTTNTNCTCAAGATCTCAACAATTAATCTGTANNCAACAATTAATCTGTAGACAATTTCATAACAGATNACATGGGGAGTATTATTTAAAAANACATTAAANAAATTTTATTATAAAGATCGAAAAATAATGTAACACTCGNATATTTAAGGGATATATGCAAATTATCCTAAGACTGGCTCTAGGGGGAAAATATACTTGCTCTAAAGAAAGTAGAATANCAAATACGAGATCATGTATGTATATGAGTTCACACGTCTTCTTAAAGCAACCTAGGCTCATTTCGATACAGAATAAGTTATGGAATATGGGTAATGGAATCCGATTTATGTATCACTAAACACTACAAGATTAAAAATATGAAAATGCGATCAGAGCACTATGTGCACATGAGAAACTATTTAAAGGATATTTGGAATTTAGCTAAAAGGTTCTAGAAAATGTCTACGTTCTAAAAGCTATTTGTTGATTATTAAGAGTAT
>NZ_MQTY02000091.1:0-4049 GCF_016082285.1 Spiroplasma sp. Moj | reverse complement strand
ATAATTTCTATTTTAAATATATTTTATAGGAATTTTAAAATAACTAGGTTATGCAAGAAGTCTAATATATTATTACTTATTTAATATTTTTTGTTGCATTTGCAATTACAATTTACAAATGAAAAAAATGTTTTTTCTTAAAAAGAAAAAACATTTTTTATGCATGGGGACTAAAAGGGTTAATAACTGTTAAAATATCTGGTTCTTCTTTTTCTCCCATTTTTCGATCAATTTTATAACTATTATTTGACATTTTAATTCATTCAATAATATCTTTTACTTCAGCTAATTCTTCATAAAAGTCAATAATAAATCAATCATAAAATTTATAAGTAACTAAATCACCAACTGTATTAGAATGCTGTGCTAATTTATTTGTTAATTAAGCAAAATATGCTCGCTTTGTTTGATAGGTTTCTATTAATTCAATAATATTTTTAATATTTTTATATTCTTCAGCAATATTTTTAATTTGATAATGTCCATCGCGGTCTAAAACAAAATTCATAATTCGACGTTGATGTAAAACTTCATCTTGTGCTTGAACTTGGAAATAATGGCTAAAACCAGGAAACCCTAACTTATCAGCGGCTGAACTTAAATTATAGCAAAAAAATTGCATTTTAATGTGTTCATCAATATAATGTTGTAAATCTTTTTCAATGTCGTTTGTTAACATAATTTTTCCTCTCTTTCTATTCTTATTGTACACTCTTAAAAGTTAATTATTCTCATTTTAATTTAAAAGCAATTTTTTTATTAAAGTAATAAAATTGATTTTCTTTAAATTGGAATTTTGATATTTCAATTTTTTTTGCTTTTGGATTAATTTTTAATTCATCAAAAGCAATTAAATCATTCAAATCAAGATCAAAAATTGTTGTTTTTTGTTCATTAATATGAGGATAAAATTGATACCATCTCGTTTTAATTTCATTTACTTTTTCAGGAGTATGAATAATAGCATTTAATAATAATCCCAATTGTTTTTTCGTTAAGGTAAAATAATTATTATCATCAGGTTTTGATAAAATTAATGTTGTTTGTTGTAAAATTTTACTTAAATTAAATTTAAAAGTTTGATTAACAACTAATTCATCAATAAATTTATTATTTGTTTCTGGTAAAGCAACTATTTTAAAACTATAATTAATAACTTCGTGCTTGCTTGCTTCTTGTTCATTTGTTTTAACATATTTTAATTCAAAATATTTTTCAAAAGGTTCACCTTGATATCCTAAGAATTCCATAACTTTTGTCTTAATGACTACTGGTAATTTATTAACATAATTATCTTCACCAATAATGATACTATTATTTAAATATTTTTCAAATTTTCATGTTTGCAAACTATGAAAATCAACATATTCTTTTTCATACATAAATCTATTTTTGCGGAATTTTTTCGGCGCTCCTCATTGCGCATAAATTGCTAATCCTAAACCAATTAGGGCAATTAAAATTAAGACCGTATAATCTAGCGTACGATGATTTTTAATAAATAAACTTGTGTCATCATCACGTTGTATTTCTAAAATAAAACGAATCAAATTTCATAAAAAGAAATAAAAACCAGTTTGCACCCCGCTACGTGTGATTGAATAACGCCCAGGATTATTTAATTTTGTTAATGCAGCACTATCATTATGTCATCATTTTTTAATTCTATTGGTAAAACCAGTTTGTTCTTTTGAAATATCTATTTGCCCACTTTTTTTAGCCATTTCATCTAATCGCTTTTGGTTTGGTACATAGTTAAAATATGCTTTATCCCAAACTTCTTTTCAAGTCATTTTATCAGGTTTAAGATATTTTCGATTAAAAAAATGAATAAAATTATATTTTAAATCAAAAGGATATTCTTTAGGGTCTTTTTTCCATGGTTTTTTACTAAATAATTGTCCAGCAACAGGAATAAAAAAAGTAATAAATAATCATGCTAAGAAATTAAAGAATGATTCATATAAAAAAATAGGTTGGCGAAAGACAATTTCACCAAGGTTATTTGTTTCTGGTGATAAACCATCTCACTGCCATAAGTTATCCCGAATAAAAGCTGGTAATCACCGTAATGAATCATATGAAGTAACACTTCCTAATAATTCATGATTAAAAAAATTACCTCAACGACCTAATACTTGTCCTAATAAAATGTTTGGAATAATACAATCCGTATAAACTAAAAGTGAAACTTTTGCTTTTCAACCAACAATGCCAAAAACAATTAAGCCAGTAATTGTTCCGAACAAAACACCACCATGAATACTCATCCCAGCTTTTCAAAACGCAAATAAAGACCAAAATGGAACATCACCTGGTTCTAAAATTCAAGGATGATTAACATCATTATTAAATTTTCCAAAAAAACTTGCTCCAAATAATGAAAATGGAATAATAGCAAAAATTGATCAAATTAATGGTTCAATCGGAACTTTTTTTAATTTTAATCGAATAAAACAGGCTAAAAGCGAACAAATCATTCCTATTGTAATAAAAACAGCATACATATGAATTCATCCGCCATATGTTGCCAAAATATTATGTGGTGTATTACTTGGCGTAATTCATTCTGGATTTGGTGGTACGCTTGTTAATAATAAACTGTTCATTTATTTTTTCACTCCTTAAGTGTTTTTATTTTCTAAAATAAAACAATGCATAATTATTATATACCAAGTTTAAATAAAAAAGTCTATTTATTTTTAGGACTTAATTGTAATCTTACTTTTTTTAAATTATAATTTACCTAAAACAATATTACTTTTTTTAGAAAGCGATGTGAAATAACAAATGACTAGCACTGCGTTATCAGAAACAGCAGTTAATAAAATTAAAGCACTTCACCAAGAACATATACAAAATCATTATCGAAAAATTACTAGTTTTTGACGTAAATCAATCATTGTTGATGTTATTTTCAGTTCATTAATCTTAATTTTTACTACTGCTTTATTTATTGGTATTATTCTTACTTTTATTGCTAATAATAATGACCCTGCACTTACATTTTATTTATTAGACTTATTGCATAACCTAGTTATTTTAAAATTCCTATAATTTCTATTTTAAATATATTTTATAGGAATTTTAAAATAACTAGGTTATGCAAGAAGTCTATTGACAATTTGTTAATGAAACATTTTTAAATGATCATATTATTCCCCTTTGTATCAGAAAAATTAGGGGCGAAATGAACGGATGAAAAACGTAAAGAAGTTATGAAAAAAATTGTTGAAAAAATTGGCCTAGTTTTATTAAACAATGAACATGTTGAAGTAAAACAATATGATATTGATAAAATTAAAAATACAAGTTTAGAAACTTTATTCTTAAATGGTATTAAAGAAAAATTAATTACTTCCGATGAAGATAAAGCAAAATATTTAGATGAAGAAAGAAATATTAAAAAAGAATATTTTGAGGAAAACAAAAATGTTTCATTAGCAGTGAAAATTAATTTTAATGGTTCAAGTTATAATCTATCATTTACATTTAAGACAGCGTAGCAAATACCATAGAGATTATTCTCCCTCGTTTATTAATTAAAAAGTATTTACATAAAAAACAAAAATCAACTTTTGAGCATCTAAAATAAAGTAGACATAAAAAATAAAAATTATGTTAAAACTTTATTAAAAAGATGTTCTTTTTATATGAAAAAACAAAATAACAAAGAACTTAAAAGATGAAAAAATTAGAATGCGACTATGGATTATAAGTTAAAAATGAAAATAAGAAACATTCTATTGCCAATAAATAATTAGAGTTAATAACAAAAAGAATTATATGAATATCCAAAAAATAAATTAATCACCTGTTAGGAAAACAAAAGTCTATTTAAAAAATGTCCAAAAAAAAGCTACTAATCCAGGCAAAGTCTTGTTACTATTTTTGGGATAAAACCATTAAATTTATGGCTATTAAAAAAATACTTACTTTATTCCAACGTTAACTAGTTTACGAATAATATGTGAGGTACCATATACATTTTAGACCAGTTAGTCTTTTAAAAATTTTAACACAGCTTCAGTTGGTGTTAAAANNTTTAT
>NZ_MQTY02000090.1:345-4131 GCF_016082285.1 Spiroplasma sp. Moj | reverse complement strand
TTAAAATATCTAACATTTTATTAAAAGTGGCTTGTTTTATTCCTGTTAATCGGAATAATTCTTTATCATTAATAAAATCAAATTTATCAAATTTCATAATTTTAGATTCCTATAATTTCTATTTTAAATATATTTTATAGGAATTTTAAAATAACTAGGTTATGCAAGAAGTCTATTGTAAATGAAAGGAAAAAAGAGAATGAAAATAAGTAAACGCAAATTTTATAAACACCATAACTTAAAATGTTGTTATAAGAAAAAATGTAATAAGAAAATAGAAAGTGATTTGAAATAATGGAAAAAAATAAAAATAGAATGTGAATTTTGTGAATGTGAAGATAGGCAAAATTGTTATCGTTGCATTGACCCACATTTAAATGATAATTGAGATTTTAAATGTAAATGTGTTAGAAGACAACAATGTTTATGTGATGATTGATTTTAATAAGGAGGAAAAATAATAATGAATAAAAAAGATATATTAGAAATTATTGATAAAATTAAGGAATTAGATAATTTACAAGGTTTAGTTATTAACATAAATATTGAGGATATTACTTTTGAGTAAAACAATTCAAAAATAAATAAATATATTTTATGTTATCGTTCTGAAAAAGGTAATATTCCATGTAAAACTCCACTTGGTGAATATATAACTGGTACTGATGTTGAAGATNTNNNTNNTTNTCTAATATCTTTATGAGTTCAATTATAAGTTGGAATAGGNTCTTTTTTAAATCAATTTCAAGGTAATGCACCCTTTAATCAAGTTGTTTTATCTTGTTTCATTAATTAAAACTCCTTTCTAACTTATTCTTTTTCTTTCAATACTTAATGTTTGCATTTCATGTTTAACGCCATTTTGATTTAATAAACTAATAACAGCATTTTGATAACCTTTTCTTAAACTAATAGATATTGTAAAAATAGGTAACCCTGAAAATTGAAAGGTATTTCCAACTACTACATCATAATTTTTATCAAATCCTTTTTCACTAAAAATTAATGAACTTTTATAAATAGTTTTGTTTTCTTTTAAATATCCTAATTCAACTTTATATTTATATATTCCATTAGGAGTAACTGNCAAAATATATTGAGTATCATTAGGTTTAAAATCACTAGTATTAACTAATTCTCAATCACTACCCCCGCTAATAGATATATCACCACTCCCTAATAATGAATTACCATTAATAGTTTTAATGTTTGTTCCACTTATTAATTTATCTTGTTTATCTAATAAAATATTATCAATTGCAGCTGCATCGTAATAATTATTTTTTAAGTCTTGTGATGTTTTTACAATATATTTACCATCTTGCTTATCAATNTAATACCATCTGATGGAATATCACCACTTTGTTTTGCTTTTCAGACATTATCTTCATAATAAATCGTGTTATTATCAAATGGAACTATTAATTTAATATATTCATTATAATCAATTTTAGAAAAATCATTAATAATTGGATAAGTAATATTTATTGAATTATCTGTTTGTAATCGTTCTTTTAATCAAAATAATAATGTTGGATAAAAANTTTTTTTATTAATATGTTTATATTCTTCTTCTCATGGATGAGCATAATTATCTAAACTATAATTATATGGTCTAGATACTGTTTTACTAGATATAATATCAATAATTTCACCTGCTAATTTTAAAGCATTTTTTACATCACGAGTAATATTTTCATTTGCCTCAGGATCATTAGTTTGTGAGTAAGCAACTCCACCTTGTGAAAATGAAGCACTACCTGTTAAGTCATTAACTCCTTTTGGTAAATATCAATTCATAACTGCTAATAAACAAGCAGATTGAATATAACTTAATCATTTATCATATTCAATTAAACCAGTATTATCTTTTTTAATTCAAGGAAATAAATCTTTTTTNTTAATTTTATCAGATATTGTTCCACCTGATAATCTATCCATTCATAAACTAGTTTTTAAAATAGCATTATAAATTAAATTATCATTATAAGCAGATTGTTTACGATCATTAATAGGTTGTCAAAGTTTACTTTCTTTAACATCTTCAACTNTTATAAATAACAAATTACTTAAATTATTTTCCATATAAAACACCCCTTAATTGATTACGATATTTATTTTTTAAATTATTTGGTTTATAACTATTAACCTTTCTTTTGGTTTTATTAATTGCTTTAATAGATTTATTAACCTGATAAAATTTATTTTTAACTGGTGTTTTATATAAATTCTTAATATTTTTAACATCACTTCGGCGTTCACGATATCATTTTTTATTATTAATTTCACCAGCAAAATTAAAATTAAAATGTCCAACCTTTAAATTATTAATAAACTTTTTAATTTGATTTAATTTTTGAATAGTTGGTAATGTTAATTTAATATTTCCTTTGGGATATTTTTCTTTTAATGCTTGTGGTAATCGTTTTTTAATATAATTTCTTAAATGACTAGGTAACCATTTTCTTAATCAATAACGCCAAAATAAAGTCCCTGCATTAGATACAGCATTACTTAATAATTTTCATATTTCAACTGGAACACTAGGATAAACATATGGACCATAAAACTTAGGATGTTTTGCTGTTTTTGTATATATTAAAATAGTTAAATTACCTGTTAAAGTTAACTTATTTGTTATATTAAACATACCACTATCAAGTCAACTACTATTTAAAGGTTGTCAATTAGTATTTAGATAATTTTCATTTTTAAATTGTTTTTTATTTTTAATATTATTATCTTTTTCTAATTGACTTAATATTTGTTGTATTTCTTTTTTATGACCTTTTTTAATTAAATCTAAATAAGTAAATGGATTTAATCATTTATAAATATCTTCAATTTTATTTGTAATTTTTTGTAAAGGATTAGAATAATATGAAGCAAATTTATTAACCTTATTAATTAAATTAACAAATTTATTTATTACTAACTTGTTACCTAAATTTTCTGTTAATAAAGTTAAAACTCGTAAAATTAGTAAGTTCATTGTTTATTAAGAATTTTTAATTACTACATCAATTGGATTTGTTTGACCAGTAGCATTGTTTTTACCCTCAATTTGAACTTCAACAGTTTTATCATTTGTAATATCTATTGGTCAATCTTCACCCTTAGCTTCAATAAAGTAATCATAATCATTTTCAGTTAAAGAACTATCTACGGCTTTAATTGCTTTTAAAACGACAGCTTTAAATTGTGGTTTTAATTGTTCGGCTGTTGTTTGAGTTGGATCGTCAACATGAATAGTTGGTTTATCTAATTTATTAATNNNACTAATATCAATTTTATTTGNTNATNNANTTANNTANTNNANATCATTTTTTTTTTTAAATATTTATATTAGAAAAGAGAATTAAAGAGCGAGTGGAAAGAGAAGCGAATTAGAATTTTCGTTTAGCCAAACAGAGTGTTACACGGCGTATACTTAATTTATACATTTATACATATTGTATTTATGAGAATATTCTACTATTATGATTTTCCAAAGCAGACGTAATTATACATATATCTGTATACTAAATATTTCTGTATTACATGTATAATGGATTACGCTTCATAACAATGGAAAATTGTAGAGTGTANANTANNNTANNTTNNATATACATATATNNTNNTTCNNATNTATNTTTAATCTACTTCAATCATTTTTTCAATTCATGCCCCAACTCTCGTTGAATGTCTGCCAAAAGTTTAATGTCAATCAGCAAGCAAGCAGCACATAATTAATTGGGGGAGACTTCTCAATTATACAAGGAATTGCTTGTGCATCTCTTCANANNA
>NZ_MQTY02000090.1:0-340 GCF_016082285.1 Spiroplasma sp. Moj | reverse complement strand
GAATATGCATNCAGNCNATNTANNNANNATTCCTNTACTTGTCTCTGTCTTCCACGTTCTTTATCCAATTTATAAAACATCTTGTTCAACAACTTCTTTGCAAATTAACCGATTTCAGTGAAATTTCCAGCATATCAGTTCCATATTCTATTGAATAATTGGCAATCAGTTAAAACAAAATCGCTTACACATTTTAGCTATATTTGCAACGGTNCTTAAATACAATATATATAATTTCTTAGCAAGGTAACATTTTTAAGCTTTATCTTCCAAGACATACAAGATTTCATNTAATAACAAACTCTTTCCCATATTATCTATATATGCAAATTGAATTCAA
>NZ_MQTY02000009.1:0-20551 GCF_016082285.1 Spiroplasma sp. Moj | reverse complement strand
TGACATAAATTAAAATAATTAATGACATTTTGATAAATATAATTTATTTCTTTTGTAAGTTTTTGTTNTAAATATCATTTTTTTATTTTTCGTTGTAATGAATATAATTCATTTTCAGTTGGAATGCTTGTTACCATATACTTTTTCATTTTAATCTCCATTCTAATTTAAAGACTAAATCAGTGGTCTAAAATGTATATGGTTTTCACACAAAAAAAGGTTGCAATTAATTGAAAAAGAATTATAATAAAACCATAAATATTAGAGGAGTAATTAAAAAAAATAGTTCAGAGAGTTAATTGATGGTGTGAAATTAATCTATTGTTTTAATGAAGGTTGCTAAATATTTTAACTTGATATTTTAATTAAGGTAATAAGTGATACTTATTAAAAAAGGATGGTACCGTAATTATTTAGAAAATAATTGCTCCTATTATTTAAATAAAATAATAGGAGTTTTTATTTAGAAAGGAAACAAAAATGGGAAAAAAATTAACAAAGAAATATGACCATGCCTTGGTCGAAACAGGAAAATATCAATTTTGAAAGAAAAAAGGTTATTTTACTGCAGATGTTACAAGTAAACAGCCAAAGTTTAGTATTGTTATTCCACCCCCAAATGTGACTGGGAAATTACATTTAGGTCATGCCTGAGATACAACATTGCAAGACTTGATTATTCGCTATAAAAAATTACTAGGATTTGATACTTTATATTTACCAGGAATGGACCATGCGGGAATTGCTACACAGGCAAAAGTAGAAGAACGTTTACGTATAACAAAAAATATTTTACGACATGATTTAGGACGAAAAAAGTTTATTGAACAAGTTTGAGCATGAAAGGAAGAATATGCTGAAATTATTCGTGAGCAATGAGCTAAATTAGGATTAGCATTAGATTATTCACGTGAGCAATTTACATTAAATAATAATTTAACATCAGCAGTACAAAAAGTTTTTATTGATTTATACCAAAAAGGATTAATTTATCGTGGTAAACGAATTATTTCTTGAGACCCTGTACAAAAAACCGCTTTATCAAATATTGAAGTTATTTATCAAGAGCAACAAGGCAAAATGTATTATTTTAAATATTTTTTAGAAAATAGTACAAGTGAGTTTTTGACAATTGCAACAACACGCCCAGAAACAATGTTTGCTGATCAATGTGTTGTTGTTAACCCAAATGATAATCGTTATCGCAAATATTGAAATAAAAAAGTGATAAATCCAGCAAATGGTGAATTGCTTCCTATTATTTGTGATAATTATGTTGACCAAGATTTTGGAACGGGAGCAATGAAATGTACACCAGCACATGATGCTAATGATTTTGAAATTGCTTTGCGTCATCATTTAGCAATGCCAATTTGTATGAATTTAGATGGGACAATGAACGAATTGGCTGGAAAATATCATCACCAAGATCGTTTTACTGCCCGTCAAAATTTAGTTCATGATTTAGATCACCAAAAGTTAATTGTTGAAATTAAAGATCATTCTCATCAAGTTGGTTTTTCAGAACGAAGTGGTGCTATTGTTGAACCATATTTATCAGACCAATGATTTGTTAAAATGGAATATTTTGCTGAAAAAATTATTAAATTTCAATCATCACCAAATAAAATTCAATTTTATCCTTCTCGATTTAATACAACATTAATTAATTGAATGAAAAATGTTCAAGATTGATGTATTTCACGGCAACTATGATGAGGACATCAAATTCCAGCATGATATCATAAAGATGATTCAACAAAAATTCATGTTGGCTTAATTCCACTAGATAATAGTAAAAATTGAATTCAAGATGGAGATGTTTTAGATACTTGATTTTCATCAGCATTATGACCAATGACAACTTTAGGATGAAATTGAGATAAAAAATTATTTCATCGCTATTTTCCAACTAATGTTTTGGTGACTGGTTATGATATTATTTTCTTTTGAGTTTCAAGAATGATGTTTGACTCATTAGAGTTTACAAAGGAAAAACCATTTAATGATATTTTAATTCATGGTTTAATTCGTGATGAAGAAGGCCGAAAAATGAGTAAGTCATTAAGGAATGGGATTGATCCGATGGATGTTATCAAAGAATATGGTGCAGATACATTACGCTATTTTTTAGTTACAAATAGTGCACCAGGACAAGATTTACGTTTTTCTTTAGAAAAAGTTAATAGTGCTTGAAATTTTATTAATAAGTTATGAAATGCTGCTCGTTATGTTGAACTGAATTTAACAAGTGATTTTAAACCATTGGTTAATTTTGAAACAGAAATTAAAAGCTTATTATTAAATCATCAAGAAAATGCTATTGACCAATGAATTTTAACTGAATTAACAAAAACAATTGCTAAAGTACAAACGAATATGGAAAAATATGAATTTGTTTTAGTTGGCAAAGATTTGTATGATTTTGTATGAAATAAGTTTTGTTCATGATATATTGAATTAACAAAAGTTAATTTACAAAGTAATAATGCCACAATCAAGAAGATAACAATTCAAACATTGTTTTATGTTTTAAAACAAATTTTAATTATGTTACATCCATTTATTCCATTTGTAACAGAAGAAATTTATCAAAAATTAAATTTGAAAGAGTCAATTATGTTAGAAGTTTACCCAAAAATTAATTTTAATTATAATGTTGATTATTTGAATTTAGTAACAGAAATTGTTGCTGCAATCCGTGAATTGCGAAGTAATTATCAAATTAAAAAAGAAGATGTTATTGAAATTTGATTTGATCAAATAAGTAGTAAAAATAATATTACTACAAATGTTATTGCATTAATTAATGAATTTATTTTAAAAATGGTTAATAGTAAAGTGATGGGTGTACTTCAAGAAAAAGATGCAAACCAAAAATATGCCACAATTCCATTAACGAATGTTATTTTAGAAGTTGGGTTGAATGATATTGTTGATGAAACAGTAGAACAACAAAAAATCAATGGGGAATTAACTCGTCTTGAACAAGAACTAAAACGAAGCAAAAATATTTTAAATAATCCAAGTTTTTTAGCAAAAGCAAATCTTGAAAAGATTAAACTTGAACAAGAAAAATATGCCCAATATTTAGAACAATATCAACAATTAAAAGGAAAAATAACAAATGGCAATTCCAACGATTAACATTATTGGGGCTGTATTAGCAGGAACCGAGGCAGCGTATCAATTAGAACGACGAGGTTTAAGGTTAATTTATATGAAAGTAAACGATTAATAAAAAATCCAGTGCAAAAACAAAATTCCTTTGCAGAATTGGTTTGTTCAAATTCGTTACGTAGTGAAAGTTTAACGAATGGTGTTGGTTTATTAAAACAAGAAATGCTAGCATTTAATTCATTAATTATTAAAGCAGCTTATGCAAGCCGTGTTGCAGCTGGGGGAGCATTAGCTGTTGATCGGAATCAGTTTTCAGAATATATTACAACATGGTTAACAAATAATTCAAATGTGACTTTAATTAACCAAGAGGCAACAACTATTGATGATAAAGCAATTACATTGATTGCTTCTGGACCCTTAACAACATCAAAATTTAAAATGACCATTCAATGATTATTGGGGCAAGAATATTTTTACTTTTATGATGCAGCCGCACCAATTATTACAAAAGAAAGTATTTATTTTACTAAGGTATATTATAAATCACGTTATGATCAAGGCAATAGTAAAGATTATATTAATTGTCCAATGAGCAAGGATGAATTTGAATTATGAGTTCAAACATTAATTACAGCAGAAACAGTAGTTTTACATGATTTTGAAAAAGAAATTTATTTTGAAGGGTGTATGCCAATTGAGGTAATGGCAAAAAGGGGGATTAAGTCATTATTGTTTGGACCATTAAAACCAGTTGGTTTAGAAACCACAAATGGTAACCGTCCATATGCTGTTGTACAATTACGTCAAGATGATGCAATTGATACATTAGACTTCTTGCATAACCTAGTTATTTTAAAATTNCTANNTNAAATATATTTNATAGNAATTTTAAAATACTAGGTTATGCAAGAAGTCTATTAAGATTTTAGATATCCTTTCTTCAAATTGACATTGACATACAACGAGGTCCCCCACGTCCACGTGATAATTCAGCTGAATCAATAACGTGCACTTTAACACCAGCTTGTTTTAAAATTTCAATTGTAATTTGATTTCTTGAATAGGCAATCACTTCACCAGGACGAATTGTAATAACATTTGTCCCATCATTTCATTGTTCTCTTGCCTGTGCAATTGAATCTTTTCCACCACATTTAAAAATTTGAACTGGCTTACCAACTTCTTCTGATAAATAATTTTTAATTGTTTCTTTAATTTCTTTAACTCCATTTTTTGTAATTTCAAAAATTTTAAACTCACCCATTGCTTCAAAAATTAATGGATGTGCGATAAATTTATCATAATCAATATTAGTAAAAACAGTATCTAAATGCATAAAAGCACGATTTTTTGTTTTTAAATCTAATGCAATAACTTTTTCATAACTAACTGAATCATTTTCAATTAGATTTTTTGCTACTATTTTAATAGCTTCCATTGATGTCCTTTGTGAAACACCAATAATTAATGTTTTTGCATTTAAAACTAAAATGTTTCCACCTTCTAAAATTTCTTTTTCATTACGATCATATCAAAAATTAATTTTTCCTTTAAAACGAGGGTGATGTCTTAAAACAACATCAGAAAATAATGTTTCACGATTTCTAGTAACCGTAAACATTTTATGAATAGTTGCTCCATTTCCAATTGATGCAAATGGATCACGTTGGAATAGAATATTTGGCATTGGATCAACCGCTAGCGGATAATTATCTGTAATTTCTACTCCTAACTCATATTTTGTTACCCCTGCTATCATTTTATTAACAAGAGCTTGATTATCTAATTTGCTTAAATAAGTACGTAACTTACTAATGTATTCTTCTTTTGCACCAGATTCTTTTAAAACTGTTCTAGTAATTCTTGCCGCATTTTTGAATCAGTGTCTAAAACTTCAGCGACTAATTTTTCAATATACAACACCTCAACACCTAAGTTCCTAAAAGTTTGCGCAAAAAAGTCATGTTCTTTTTGTGCAACTGCTAAATCTGGTGTATCATCAAACAATAATCGTTCCAATAAATCTGGTGATAAGTTAGCTAATTCATCACCAGGGCGATGTAACAATACTGTTTTTAAATTACCTATTTCTGAATAAACATTAATACCATATTTTTCTGTCATGTTACTTGTCCTCTTTCTCTTTCTACGTCCATTTTTATTAAAATCCTTTAATAAAAATTAAAGATAAACATGCAAAACTAAAAAATGCAAATTGCTGTTAAATACACAGAATACCTATCAAATTGTAATGTCCTTTAATGCCCATTTAAATAAATATACTTAAAATTGATTATGCTATCCTTTTATCAAATATATTTAAGCAATACACTTTTCGATATTGCATAAGTAAAAATGCCATTGTTTACTTTTTTTATCCTTATACTTTTATATTATTCTTTTTAATTTTAAAAACAAGTCTTTAAAGTTTTTTATTATTTTTTATCACTAGAAATAAAAAAACAATAAATTTTTATTGTTTTGCTGTATTAATGATATTTGTTGCAGTTAAGATATTAATTAATAAATCATGTAAGCATTGAATAATTTGAACTAAAGGAACGACTTTATTACGATATTCTGCTGTTTTTTCAACAATTTCTAATCGTTTTTCCGGACTTAATGAAATGACAAAATTATGATATGCTTGGACCTCTTCAATAATTTTTTCTTTATTAAATTCTGGTAATTTAATTTTTCCATCATTATAATCTTTTTCAATTTGATCAATATTTGCTAATTGTCCTTTTAACTTTTCTTCTTCTTTTTCAGGAGAAAAATCAGTTAACATAATATCACGTTGTAAAAATAAACCTAATTGATTTACTAAATTTCAAATTTCCAAGGCATCATTAGCATTATTAATCTCTTTTAAACATTTATCAAGCGCTAGGTCAAGATCTTTAATCTCATCATCATAAATTTTTGTTAACTCACCAATTTCTACTTTCATCATATTTACAAAAAGTTTATTTAAATCAACTGGACTAGCTTCTTTCGCACTAGTCATAAAATCATTTAAAAATCGTGGCAATGGAATAATTGCATTAAATAATTTGCTTACTTCAATTAATGTTGTAACTTTTTTCTGATCAATTTCTTCTGGTTTTTTATCTTGTAAATATTCTGCTCTAATATCATCAAATAATGGTTTGATTTCTGTTTTCACAAAATTAAATAAATCTTCAAAATTATTTTTAAACTTTGCTCCTGCTAAAAAAGCTTCTATTTTTGGATTTTTTTCCGCTGTGTCTTTTGCATAGTCTGTTTCAAAAAGATTAATATATTTTGTTAAATAACTCATCATTCCTTTTTCAACATCTGTTCAGAAATTACTCTGTTCTGTCATTTTTTATCCCTCTATTCTTCTATAATTTTTATGTATTTCAATTTTACCGTAAAATAAGAATTATTTAAACTTAATTTATTTTTTCTTGACTTTCTTTAATTTTCTGGTGGTTAACTAATAAATTATTTAAATTAACAACGAAAGTTATTAATAAAGCAATAATGATACTTAACACAATTAAATATAAAAGATAATATTCTAACCGGCGAAAATCTTGAAAAAAAATATGGTACATAGTAGTTATTTGCTGGCATACTATAATTTCACAATTTTTCATCAACTGGAGTTAATAATAAAACGCCCTCCCGAACAGCAATAAAAATAGTATAAAAAATTGGATGAAGATGAAACTTATATAACTTTTGTAAATAAAAATTTTTATAATTAATACATTCTTTTTCTACCACAATGCAAAAATAAATAATGAAAATCGCGGGACACAATCAATGCTGCACTTTTGTACTAATTCAATAAATTGCGAGGCTATGCCAACTGGCAGTAAACTTTTCACCAGTAATGGCAACGATAACTGTCCCAAGTGTAAAAAATAAGAATGTTAACAAGGCAGCAAAGACAATGTATAAAATAAAAAACTGGTTTGTTACAAAATGACAATTTCGTAATTTTATAAAGTAAATTAATCCTCCGAAGGCAAATAATAAAATTAAAAAATCAGTTTGGACACTTCATCAACTAACAAAATATCATAAATAACTTAATCAATTTAATTGATAATAAATTAAACTATAAAAATAAGTTAAGAGTAAAACAATAATTTCTAAGCTAAAGAGAATGCTACAAAACACTAAGTGTTTAATTCGTTCTGTTTTTTCCATCGTGCTCCTTTTGCTGATGATATTTATTATATAAAACATTTTTACTAATTTTATATTTATTTGCGACAAAATCAATTGCTTGTTTAACGCGATAATTTTGCTTTGTAATTAATTGGTCAATTTCGGTAACTAAAATTTCATCTGCAATAACAGGAACTGGAAGATTCCCCGCTCCATCAACAACAAGGACATACTCACCAAAAGCAGCATTTTCTTCTTGTTGCAAAAACAAAAGCACTTCACTTAACTGTCCACGATATCATTGCTCATGAATTTTTGTAATTTCCTTACCAATGGCAATTTTACGCTCACCAAAAACTGATTTAACTATTTTTAATGTTTCTAAAATTCGATGCGGTGCTTCATAAAAAATAATAGGATATGGAAATGATAGAAGTTGTTCTAACTCATTAATTTTTTTTGTTTTTGCTTTATTTAAAAAACCAAAAAATAAAAAATGGCGCGGATTAAGACCCGAACTAACAATGGCGTTTAAAGCAGCATTAGCACCACTAATCGGAATTACATCATAAGGATAATGTTCCAAAATATGGTTAACAGCATAATAACCTGGATCACTAATCAGTGGATAACCGGCATCACTAATAATTGCAATTGATAAGTTTTGTGCTAAATCATTTAACATTTCTGTTAAGCGTTGCATTTCATTTTCTTTATTTAAAGAAATTAACTGTTTTTTACAATTAAAATAATTTAATAGTTTAATTGTGTTCCGCGTATCTTCACAATAAATTTTTTGAACATCATGTTTAATAACTTCAATTGCTCGTGGTGTCATTTCTTGCAAATTACCAATTGGAGTTGCAATTAAGTAAATTTTCGGATTATTACTTTTAAAACTATATTGTTTAATTTTATTTGCCATTATAAAGACTCATTAATTTATCAAAACTAGTTGCTTTTTCTAAATATTGCACCATAATCTGATAAACTTTTTCTAATAAATCATTATTAATAAGTTCTAACTGACTAGGAGAAAATTTTCCTAGTACTCAGTTTCGGGTTGGAATTTGGACATCTTTACCAATTCCTAAACGAATCCGTAAAAAATTTTCACTACCTAGTTTTTGAATTAAATCTTTAATTCCATTATGACCAGCACTTGAACCATTCTTTTTTAACTTAATAACATTGAAAGGAATATCTTTATCATCATAAATGACAATAATATCTTCTAATGTTAATTTATAAAATTGTTTAATTTGATAAACTGCAAATCCACTTAGATTCATAAAAGTCTGTGGTTGACAAAAAAGAACTTTCTCATTGTTAATTGTTGTTTCTCATATTAAAGCATTAAAAACATTTTTTGGCTTTGCTAAATTAAATTTATCTACCAACTTAGCAATGGCTAAAAAACCAATATTATGTCTTGTATAAGTATATTCATTACCTGGATTCCCCAAACCCACAATTAACTTCATTATCTCGCTCCTTTTTTAATTTAGCACTCGTTGATAAATCTGTTCAATATTTCGTAAAAAATAATTGTTATCAAATAATTTTTCTAATTTTGGTAAGGCTAAATATTTTGCTATATTATTATCAATTAAAACATTTTTAAAATCAAGTTGCTGTTGTTGTGCGATTAAAGTACATTTTTGAATAAAATCATAAACTTCTTCTCGTGAATAATTAGTTTCTTTCAAAATATTTGTTAAAACAACTTGACTAAAATAAATTTGATTGGCTTGTTGTAAATGTTCAATAATTTTATCCGGACTAACAACCAAATTATTAATAACACTGATCATTCGTTTCAATAAATAAACTACTAAATGATATGTATCGGGAATAATAATTCGTTCATTACTACTATGGGAAATATCACGTTCATGTCATAATAAGTTATTTTCAAATGTAACATTCATATTACTACGCACTAAACGAGCTAAGCCAGCAATATTTTCCGCACTAATTGGATTTTTTTTATGCGGCATTGAAGATGAACCTTTTTGACTTTTGCTAAATCCTTCCGCAATTTCAGCCACTTCTGAACGTTGGAAATGGCGAAATTCAAGCGCCATTTTTTCTAACAAACTAGCAATTTGACTAAAACTTGTAAATAATGCAATATGATAATCACGTGATGTTACTTGCGTTGTAATTGGGTCAAGGTTTAGCCCTAATTGTTTTGCCACATATTCTTCAACTTGAACTTCAACATGCGCAAAATTACCAACTGAACCTGATATTTTTGCAACAGCAATTGCTGAACCTGCAGCATCAAACCGCCTAATATTACGCTCTAATTCAGCATATCAAAGTAAAAATTTTAATCCTAATGAGGTTGGTTCGGCGAACATTCCATGGGTACGACCCATAATTAATTGATTTTTATAAGTAAGAGCTTTTTCTTTTAACGCTTCTTTTAATTCAAGCATATATTTTTTAACAATATAGTTTGATTCTTTAATCAAATAATTTTGACTAGTATCAACAATATCAGTTGATGTTAAACCATAATGAATTCATTTTTTTTCTGGTCCCAATGTTTCTGATAACATTCGAGTAAAAGCAACAACATCATGCTTTGTTTCAGCTTCCAGTTCTAACATTCGTGGTAAGTTTACTGTTAAATTAGTTTTAATTTTTTTAATATCTGTTGTGGGAATTAATCCTAATTGTGCCCATCCTTCACAAACCAATAATTCTATTTTTGCTCAGGTATTATATTTATTTTCATCACTTCAAATTTTTCCAATCTCTGGAACAAAATAACGTTCAATCATTAAAAAATCTCCTTATTCATTAAAATAGTTTGTTCACGGTCAGGACCAACAGAAAATAAACTAATTGGAACACCAACGATTTCTTCTAACTTCATTAAATATTGTTGAGCATTATGTGGTAAATTTTCAAATGTTGTAACATTACTAATGTCCTCATCTCAGCCTGGCATTGTTATTAAAATTGGTTTACACATCTCATATTCTTTAATTGTACTTGGAACATAATCAATTTGTTGTCCTTGATATTCATAGCCAATACAAATTTTTAATTCCTTAATAGTAGTTAAAACATCTAATAACATAATTGCCATACTAGTATAACCACTAATTCGCAACGAATGTTTCATTAAAATACCATCAAATCATCCAATTCGACGCGCACGCCCCGATACAGTCCCATATTCACGTCCTGTTTCACGAATATATGTTTCAACTTCGCCAAAAATTTCTGATGGAAATGGCCCGGTTCCAACACGAGTATTATATGCTTTAACAATTCCTAAAACATTGTTAATATAACGCGGTGCAATCCCAACACCAACCGGAATTGAAGCTGCTGTTGGATTTGATGACGTAACAAAAGGATAAGTACCATGATCTAAGTCTAACATTACTCCTTGTGCGCCTTCAAACAAAACTTTTTGATGCGTATGAATTGCATTATCAACTAAAATTGAAGTATCAGTTACTAGTGTTTTAATTTGTTGAAATAATGCCAAATATTCTTTTCAAATTAATTTTGGGTCAAATCCTTCACTATTAAAAACTTTTGTTAAAACTTCATTTTTAAATCTTAAATTATTTTCTAATTTTTGTAAAAATCTTTTTTCATCAAATAAATCACCTAATCTAATCCCAATTCGTTCTGCTTTATCTTGATAACAAGGACCAATTCCTTTTTTTGTTGTTCCAATTGAATCTTTTTGGCGATACTCTTCTTGCAATTCATCAATTTTCATATGATATGGAAAAATTAAATGGGCACGATCACTAATTCGTAAATTTTTGCAATCAAAACCATGTTCTTGTAAATAATTAATTTCACTAACTAATTTACGTAAATTAACAACACAACCATTCCCAATTACATTAATTGATTTTTTATTAAAAACACCAGAAGGAACAATACTTAACTTATATTTTGTTCCTTTAATGACAATTGTATGTCCAGCATTATCACCACCAGCTCAACGAACAATAACATCTGCTTGTTGAGCAAAATAATCAGTAATTTTACCTTTTCCTTCATCACCCCACTGGCTCCCAACAATCGCTAGTGTTCGATAATTTGTACCACTCATAACTTATTTCCAACCTTTCTACGGTTTAATCTTAATATAAATCTACCTATTTTTTCAAATTTTTCATCTTATTTATTGTTAATTACTGCTTGCACAAAACCATTAAATAATGGATTTGGTTTATTTGGTCGAGAAGTAAACTCCGGATGATATTGTGCAGCAAGATAAAAAGGATGGCTCGGGATTTCAATAACTTCCACTAAGTTTTTATCAGCATAAAGACCACTAAATACTAATCCCGCTTGTGCTAATTGTTCACGAAAATCATTATTAATTTCATAACGATGGCGATGACGTTCCAAAACCTCATCTTTCCCATATAACTTATGTGCTAATGTGTTTGGAACTAAAGTTGTCTTATAATTACCTAAGCGTAATGTTCCTCCTAAAGCATCAGTTTTATCTTTTCCACGAATAATATCAATAATTGCATTTTTTGTTTCTGTTAGTTCTGAAGAATTAGCATCCTGAATGTGACAAACATTACGGGCAAATTCAATTACAGCTGCTTGCATCCCAAAACAAATTCCAAAGAACGGAATGTTATTTTCACGAGCAAATTTACATGCTAAAATTTTCCCTTCAAAACCACGTTCACCAAAACCACCAGAAACCAAAATCCCTTTTGCATTTTTTAATAATTGGTGATAATTTTTTTTATTAATATCTTCGGCTTTAATTCAATCAATTTTAATTTTAACCTTATTTTCATATCCAGCAATTCGTAACGATTCACTAACTGATAAATAAGCATCTGGAAGTTCAATATATTTTCCAACTAATTTAATCTCAATTACTTCTTGTGAGTGATTAATTTTTTCAACAAATTGTTTTCATCCTGACATATCAGTTTTTGTGACTTTTAAGTTTAATAACTTGCTAATTACTATTTGAGCATTTTGTTCATACATTTTTAATGGTACTTCATAAATACTAGCAACATCAGTAGCTACTAAAACATTATTTTTTTCAATATTACAAAATAGCGCAATTTTTTCAAGGACATTATCTTCTAAAACTTGTTCAGTTCTAGCAACAACAATATCTGGTTGAATCCCTAGTGATAATAGTTCTCGCACTGAATGTTGCGTTGGTTTTGTCTTTGATTCTTTTGATGCTGCAATATATGGAACTAATGAAACATGCATATAAATAACATTTTCTCGTCCTTGTTCCATGCGAACTTGACGAATTGCTTCAATAAAAGGCAACGATTCAATATCCCCAACTGTCCCCCCAATTTCAGTAATAATAATATCTGCTTTTGATGTTGATGCCGCATGATAAACTTTCTTTTTAATTTCATTAGTAACATGGGGAACAACTTGAACTGTCCCACCTTCATATTCGCCACGGCGTTCTTTTTCAATTACATTTTTATATATTCGTCCTGAAGTGATATTTGATTCTTTTGTTAAATTTTCATCAATAAAACGTTCATAATGTCCTAAATCTAAATCTGTTTCAGCACCATCTGCTGTTACAAAAACTTCACCATGTTGATAAGGACTCATTGTTCCAGGGTCAACATTTAAATATGGATCAAATTTTTGCATAAAAACATTTAATCCACTTGATTTTAATAAAACACCAATTGAAGAAGCTGTAATGCCTTTCCCTAAGCCACTGACAACTCCACCAGTTACAAAAATATATTTTGCCATTATCTTATCATCCTTTCATTCTCAAATTAAAAAGAGTTTAGAAATTAACAGGGTTGTCACTTCTAACACTCTTTAATCTTGGTATTAATTATTTTCTTCCATTTCTTTTTCAAGAGCTTTTCAGTCAATTTCTTCTGTAATACCCAATTTAGCTGCTACTGTTTCATCGTCATCATCAATAGAATAATCATTTTCAATTAAATCATCATCAACTTCTATTTCAACAAAATCATCTTCCTCGTTATCATCATCATCTAATGTATCATCAAAATCAAGAGTATCAATTAATGATTCTTCTTCATCATTTTCCTCTTCATCTTCTTCATCTAAATCAATATCTTCAAATTCTTCTGTTGTTTCAAACTGGTCAGTATAATCATATTGTTTTTTAATTTCATCATATTTTAAGAATTCACGTAACCCTCACATACCTTCACTTGTCAACACAAAACGATTATCTAACACTAAATCAGTATATAATTCTGCAATGACATCTTCTTTGCTGGCTCCTTGAACTGTTACAACACTTTTTGATGCTATATCATTTCAAATATTTTCAAAAGTATCGCTATTTTTTTTCTTTTTTAAATATGAATACACTAATTCTAATAACTTTATATTATAGTTCATTAATTTAAACCTTTCTTATTAATTATTCTCATATTTTTCTCCAATTGAAAACCAAATTGTTGTTGCTGTCTTTTTACTATTATTTTTAAATGCTAAGACTTCTGAAACTTCCATAATGCATTTTATTCCTTTTGGTGTATCAATATAAATTGGTTTAGTATCACTATCATATAATTTAACTGGTTTTAGGTTATATTCAACCATAAAGTAATTATAATGGCTTTTATATTTTTTTATCAAATTATTTTTAATTTCTTCGAAATTTCTTTTTGCTGGGTTTATTTTTTGCAAAAAATTTCGTGTCGTGAACATTTTAATTAATGTAACTAAAATTTCATCATTTTCATTTTCTAACATTTTTAAATATGTAAATAATGTATAATCATCTAATGTACAATATTGATCTGGACTCATCATTTTTCCTTCCAACACTGGAATTAATAAAGTAATTATTACTTTATTTTTAAATTGATAATTGCTATGGTATAAATCATACAATCGTTTGAACATCATTTGGAAAGTTAAATCAAATCCAATGCTTAGTGGATGTAAATAAATTTGCTTATACATATGATAACGGCCAATTAAAAATGATTCAATTGCATACTGTACTTTTAACGGAAAAACAATCTTTTTATCTTTAATAAATAAATGCCGAATAATTCACTGTGTATCAACATGACTATAACCTACACCGCTTGTTTGTCCATCACGTAATAAATAATCCATTCGGTCAGCATCTAATTGTGAAGATACTAAAGATGATAAAACCCCGTCCGGCTGTTTACCTTCAATCATCATACATAGTTCATTAATTTCTTCTGGACTAAATTCAACCGCTAAGATTTTATTAATATTTGTTGTTGGATTTTTAATTAATAAAGACGAATAATTTTCATGACTAATATTCTGTTTTGTGACATGATTAGTCATTTCAAATGTATGTGAAAATGGACCATGACCAACATCATGCAGTAATCCTGCTAATTTAACCAATAATTGTTCATGCGTACTATACATTTCTTGAAAACTTGCTGTTTCTAACATTTTACTAACTAAATGATAAACACCAATACAATGTGAAAAACGCGTATGCGACGCACTTGGAAAAACAAATTGTCCCCCTGCTAATTGACTAATGCGACGCAAGCGTTGAAATTCTGGAGTGTTAATTAATTTTACGGTAATTTCTTCATTAATTTCAATATCGCCATGAACACTATCTCGGATTGTTAGTGGTAATTTCATTTTTTCGTTATTGTAATTTAGTAATATTATTAATTACTTGTTCTTTCCCTAATAAATAAATAACCTTGTCTAGTTCTGGTCCATGTTCTTGATGAGAAGTAAAAATTCTAATTGGCATAAATAAATTCTTTCCTTTCATAGCATATTGTTCCCCCATTTTACTAATTAATTGCTTAATATTTGTTTCATCTCAAACTGGCAATTGACTTAACGCTGTTTTAAAAGATGTTATCATTTCTTCATAACCGCTCAATTCTGTTAACACTGCTTGTGTTACCATTGATAACTTTGTTGTTGGTTCAAAAAATGGTTTTGTTAAGATCACAATTTCTGCCCCATATTGAAGTTCTTTTTTATAAATTAATAATAACATATTTACTCATTCTGGTGTTTTTTTTGTTAAATCATAGCTTTCTGCTAAAAAAGGTCGAACAAAAGTTAGATAATCCTCATCATTCATTGCTTTAAGATAATAATTATTCATTCAAGTTATTTTTTTAACATCAAACATACTTGGAGATTTACTAAACCGCGTTTCATCAAAAATTTTAATTAATTCATCATGACTAAAAATTTCAACAGTGCCCGGAGGCGATCATCCTAATAAACTAATAAAATTAAAAATTGCTGTTGGTAAATATCCTAATGTTCGATATTGGCTAATAAATTGCATTAAATGACTATCTCGTTTTGACAACTTTTTATGTTGCTCATTAACAATTAAGGTTAAATGAGCAAAAATTGGTGGCTTAGCATTAAATGCTTCGTAAATCATTAATTGTTTTGGTGTATTAGAAATATGTTCTTCTCCCCGAACAACATGACTAATTTCCATTAACATATCATCAATTACGACCGCAAAATTATAAGTTGGAATTCCATTTGATTTTAAAATAACTCAATCGCCAAGATCTTTTCCTTCAAAATGAACAGGACCGCGGACTAAATCATTAAAATCATAACTTTCTTCATCAGGAACGAAAAAACGTAAATTATATGGGGTTTGTTTTGCTAATTTTTCAGCAATTTGTTCAGAAGTTAATTGTCAACATTTGCGATTATAACGTGGTGAAAGATATCCTTTTGCCAATTGTGCTTCACGGTCTTTTTCAAGTTCAACTGGTGTACAAAAACAATAATATGCTTTTTTTGTTGTTAATAATTTTTGCGCATATTTTTGATAAAGTTCTAATCGTTCTAATTGTCGATATGGTCCATAAAACCCTGGGCGATCAATTGTTTCATCTGGTTCAATTCCTAATCAACGTAAATTATCTAATTGTGACGCAATCGCTCCTTCAACATTTCGTTCAATATCTGTATCTTCAATTCGTAGAACAAAAACACCATCATAATGTTTTGCAAATAAATAATTAAATAATGCTGTTCTTGTATTACCAATATGTAAAAATCCCGTTGGACTTGGTGCGTAACGTAATCTGACTTTTTGTTTCATTTTAATCCCCCATTCTAACTTTTGACCTAATCATTTTGCTTTAAAAGTAATAATGTTGTATAACTTTGGATAATATTTGGAAAATTTTGTTCAGTAGTTGTTGCTTTTAAGTTAATTTTTTCAGCCGTAATTTGTAATAATTTTTGTAAATTAGTTTTAATTGCTTTTTTATGCTTTTGCAAGTGTGGTTCATCAATAATAATTGTTGCATCAATATTACTAATTTCATAATTCTGTTCAGTCATTAATGTTAATGCTTTTTTTAAAATTAATTGTGAATTAAGTTTTTTATTTGTTTCATCAAACCATTCTCCTAAATCACCTAATCCTAAGGCTCCAATAATTGCTTCACTAATTGTATGTAACAAAATATCACCATCAGAAACAGCTTCAATTTGGTATTGGCATGGAATAAAAATTCCCCCTAAATAAAAACCAGTTCCTACTTTTAAATTATGTAAATCATAACTATTGCCAATTCGCATTATTATTTCTCCCTAAACATTAAATTTAAAAAAACATATATCGCCGTCTTGCATAACATAAGTTTTTCCTTCGCTTCGTAACCGACCATTTTCTTTTACAGCTTTTTCACTACCATATTGCACTAAATCATCATATGAATAAACTTCTGCTCGAATAAAACCACGTTCAAAGTCAGAATGAATGATTCCTGCACACATTGGTGCTGTTGCTCCTTTTTTAAAAGTCCATGCTCGTACTTCTTGCTTTCCAGCAGTAAAAAATGTTTGTAAACCTAATAAAGCATAAGATTTTTTAATTAATTTACTTAAGCCAGCTTCTTTAATGCCATAATCAGCCATTAATAATTTCCGATCATCTGGTTCTAATGCTGATAATTCTTCTTCAATTTTAGCACAAATAACAACGACTTCAATTGCTTGTTGTTGAGCATATTCTTTAACTGTTTTAACATAAAAATTATCTGGTTGGTTTAAATCACTTTCTGCAACATTAGCAACATAAATAAAAGGTTTAATTGTTAATAAATTAAAATTCTTTACTACTTTTAGTTCATCATCTGATAATGTTAAATCTTTTAATAATTTATTTTGTTCTAATCCTGTTGCTAATTTTAATAATAATTCATACTCAAAAACATCTTCTTTTTGTTTTAAAGTTTGTGCTTTTTTGCTAATTTTATCAATTCGTTTTTTAATTTGTTCTTGGTCAGAAATAATTAATTCTAAATTAATAATTTCAATATCACGAATTGGATCAATTGTTCCTTCAACGTGGGTAATATCTTTATTATCAAAACAACGGATGACCATACAAATTGCATCAGTTTCGCGAATATTTTGCAAAAAAGCATTTCCTAAACCTTCACCTTTACTAGCTCCCGCAATTAATCCAGCAATATCATAAAATTCAAAAGTACTATGAATTGCTTTGTGCGGAGCACAAAGAGTAATTAAAGTATCCATTCGTTCATCAGGAACTTCTACCGTTCCAACATTTGGATTAATTGTTGCAAATGGATAATTAGCTGCTTCAACTTGTGAATTTGTAATTGCGTTAAATAAAGTTGATTTACCAACGTTAGGTAAACCAACTATTCCCATTTTTAATGCCATTATGTTCTTCCTTACTTAATTAATCATCAATTAAACCTAATAATTCTAAAATACGGTTTAAATCTTTAATTCCAGTATACTTGATAACAATTTTGTCAGTATCAATAACTACTTTTGTTCCTAATTTTCGCATTATTTTATTTTCCAAAAATTCATTAACAGCTCGTTTTGATGAATCATTCTCTGAATTTTCAATTAATGGTTTCGTTATTTTTGGATTATATTCTTTGACCAATTCTTCAACCTGACGCGCATTTAAACTTAAATTAATAATCTTATTAATAATATTTTTTAATTCATTTTTGTCAACATTTAAACTAATTAATGGTTTAACTTGCCCCATTGTTACTTTATTTTCTAATAACAAGATTTGCACTTCAGTTGGTAAATTTAATAATCGCATCGTATTTGTGACATGACTTCGTGATTTTCCAATTCGTTGTGCTAATTCTTCTTGGGTTAATCCTAGTAACTCAATTAATTCTTTATAAGCATTAGCTTCTTCAATTGAATTTAAATCAACCCGTTGAATGTTTTCAATTAAAGCAACTTCTTTCATCTGCTGATCATTAAAATCAACAACAATTGCTGGAATTGTTGTTAATCCTGCTAATTTGGCAGCCCGACTACGACGCTCTCCGGCAACTAAATAATAACCATTATTCGTTTTTTTTACAATAATAGGTTGAATTAAACCATATTCTTTAATTGACTGTGCTAATTCTGTTAATTCTTCTTCATTAAAATTTTTGCGGGGTTGATGCGGATTAGGAAAAATTTCCGCTAATACAATTTCATTCGCTGTCTCTTTTAATGCATCATTGCTTTCAATCCCTTTAATTACTTCGTTGATTCCTTCACCAAAAATTTTATCTAGCCCTTTTGAACTTAATCGACTCTTAGTATTACTTGCCATTGTTTGCCAACACCTCTCTCGCTAATTCTTCATAAGCAACTGCACCTACACCACCTTTATCATATTCAAAAATACTCAAACCATGTGATGGTGATTCACTAATTTTAACATTTCTTGGAATATGTGTTCGATAAACTTTTTCATTAAAATATTTTTTAACTTCTGTCATAACTTCAAATGATAATTTTGTTCGTGAATCAAACATTGTTAAAACAATTCCTTCAATTGTTAAACTTTCATTAAACATTTTTTGTACAAAATGAATTGTTGTTAATAACTGTGCCAAACCTTCTAAAGCATAATACTCTGCTTGAATTGGAATTAAAACAGAATCAGCACAAGCTAGTGCGTTTCGATTAATTAATCCTAAGGAAGGGGGACAATCAATTAAAATAAAATCATACTCATCACGAACCGGTTTAATCCGCTCTAATAAAATGCTTTGGTTATCTTCTGTTTTTTCCATCAAATAAATATCTGCTCCCGCTAATGAAATAGTTGCTGGTGCTAAATCAACATTAGTCATAATATTTGAAATAATAATATTTTTTAATGGGATTTGTCCAACTAAAACATCATACATACTTTCATGAATTTCTTCTTTATTAGTACCTGTCCCCGTTGTTGCATTTCCTTGGGGATCAATATCCACTAATAAAATCTTTTGTCCAGTACGTGCCAATCCGGCCGCTAAGTTAATCGAAGTTGTTGTTTTACCAACGCCACCTTTTTGGTTTGTGATTGCAATAATTTTTCCCATAATTGTCCTTTCTGTTCCGTTGCATCTGATAATTTTATACATTATTATTATATAACACTTTATCCAATTGGAAATTTTTTTATTTGATTAAACCGACGAGGATATGGTTCTGCAGTTGCCTCTGTTTTAATAAAATAACAAATGTTCCGTTCACCAAGTTGTGGAATCGTTTCATGTTGAATTTTTTCTAATTTTAAATTTAAAACTGATAAAGTTTTTTGCGCTGCTTGTAATTCAGCCTTAACATTTGGCCCTTTATAACAAATAATCCTTCCCGATGTTTTAACCATTCGCACTACTAATTCTAAAAGCACCCCTAAATTAGCAACAGCACGAGAAACAACAAGTTCAAAAGATTCAACATGCTCTCGACTATATTCCTCTGCTCGAGCATGAATAATTTCAACATTTTTTAATTGTAACTTCATCACTAATCGTTGTAAAAATAAGCATCGTTTTTCTAATGCTTCAATAATTGTTAATTTAATTGTTGGGCAAAGAATTTTTAAAACCAGCCCTGGAAAACCAGCCCCACTGCCAACATCACTAACTGTCATCTCCTTTGACAATGAGAATTCTTTTAATAATAATCCTGAATCAAGAAAATGTTTAATATAAACCTCGTCTTCATTAATAATTGTAGTTAAATTCATAATTTGGTTTTGTTCAACTAAATATTGATAATATAATTGTAACTGTTTTTCTTGCTCAGGTGTAATTTCTAATTCTGGTAACGCTGTTTTAATTAATTTAATCATCAATATCCCCCTAGAATTTTTAATTTCTTTTAACATTATAACAATATATATGGTAATATGTAAACATTTAAAAAATAATTGAGTGTGAAAACCATATACATTTTAGACCACTGATTTAGTCTTTAAATTAGAATGGAGATTAAAATGAAAAAGTATATG
>NZ_MQTY02000089.1:37-4133 GCF_016082285.1 Spiroplasma sp. Moj | reverse complement strand
AATAATTCTTTAATCATTAATAAAATCAAATTTATCAAATTTCATAATTTTAGATTCCTATAATTTCTATTTTAAATATATTTTATAGGAATTTTAAAATAACTAGGTTATGCAAGAAGTCTAATTGTTGCACTGTTATTAGTAATGTTTGTAACGTTAATTTTTGTGATGTCTAATTGTGGATTTAATTCTTTTAATTTGTCTTTAATTTGTTCAATAGTCGGCAAGTTAATTCCATCAGTTTTTATTACACGTGTATTAACATCTTTTTCGGTTGCCTCAATATCGCATTTTATTCTTTCTAGAGTTGTGTTGGCTAGCAACGGCGCAGGAACGCTTGCTGTGAGCGTAGTTATTGTTAATAAGCTTAGTAATTTTTTCATTTGCTTATTTCCTTTCTGAAATTGTATTAATTTATATTATTTTAATAAATTTTTGATATTTGATACAAAAATAATTATATCATAAGTAATTGATTAGTATAATGGTGAAATATTTAGAGCAATTTAAACTGAATAATTTGACTTAGCCCCCTACTTAAAACCCTTATTTTACAAAGGTTTTTCATTGCTTGTTTTGCTATCGTTGTCTGTAACGCATTGAAAGTTATTTTCATCGGCAAATGGTAATAAAATTTTATAATTAATATTATCATAATTATTTTTTATAAAATAATTATATTTACTATTTAAAGTATAAATAATTATAAATAATTATTTATATAAAAACACTTGATTTTAATTATATTTTTGATATTATAATTAATAATAATTATATTTACTATTTAAAGTATAAATAATTATTTTAGAAAGGAAATAAAATAATTATGCCAAATATAGATAAAGAAAAAACAAATATAACCAAAAATTTAATAAATAAAACATCAAGCTTTAGTGATGTCAGAGAATTTAAAAAATTAGATAATTCTACTTTTATGCCGCGTATGAAATGCAATTCACAAGTGGTTAAGGAATTTAGAAAAGAAGCAAAAATAAAAAAATGGCAATTAACAACTTTAATGAATGAAATATTAGCGGATAGATATAATATAGACTTGGAGGAATAAAAATGAAGATGATTAGTTTTGCAGTAAAAAAAGGTGGGGTCGGAAAAACCACTATTTGCAAAAATGTTGCTTATAAGTTAGCACTTGATGGGACAAATGTTTTATTGATTGACCTTGACCCGCAAGCAACTTTAACACTAAATTTAGTTAATAATGTTTATAATAAAAATAAAACAATTAAGTCTATTTTAATCGAACCAGAATTAATAAAAATAGAACAACTTATTCAACAAACAAAGTATAAAAACATTAACATTATTGTTGGTGGGGAACAACTAAATAAAGTATCTGCTATTTTAAATTTAAACTATTCAAATGAAAAAGACCAACATTTAATAGCAGATACTCTATATATGGAAAATTATAAAACTTTTGATGGTTATGATTATGTGTTGATTGATTATCCACCATCTATTAATGAATTATCCCTTAGTTTTTTGATGTTATCTGATTTAATAATAGCACCGTTAACTGATGATGGAGGTTGTTATAAAGGAGTATTAGATTTAAAAAATACTTTAAATCATATTGCTAAAATTATTAATAAAGAACCACCAAATATTAAGATTTTATTAAATAATGTAAAAAATAATGATGTTACAGAAACCATTTTGGAATGATTAAAAAATGATAATCTTACTCAATATTTATTAAAATGTGAGATTAAACACTCAGATACTTTTTCCAAAAATACAGTTAAATTAGACACAATATGAACTAACCCTACATATTGGCGGCAAAAACAAGCATATGAAGAACTCATCAAAGAAATCAAATAACAATGAAAAAAGTAGAAAATAAAGATACTATCAATCATAATTTAATGCTTGTTGATGTTGATTTACAAAAATGTCTGAATTGTAGCTTTGTCATCCAAAAAGTTGATGATAAGTGATTTACTATCAATATGGGCGATAAAAACTGCCATAAATAAAGAATTATGTTATAATTTGATTACCAAGATATTTTTTATCTTTGGTATGTTATGTTACTCTAAATGTATCAAGTATNAAATATAAAATCTTCTCTTTTAAAANNAAAAAAACTANATATAAAAATATATNTAGTNTATAATATTTATGTAATTAAATATTTTTAATAAAAATTTGGTGATACTAAATTGTATAGTAAACAATTTAGTATCGTGGAAACACTAGCGTTTACTAGCGTTTCCACAGACAATTTTAACATATTTCTTGGTGGTTTTTTATGATACTGCTTTGAAATATGTTGTAAATTGCTTGTGGGAATAGTGCGGTGGTGCTATTCCTATTTTTATTTTCCAGAAAGGAATACAAAAATGAAAATATATAATATGAAAAAATTACTAAGCTTATTAACAATAACTACGCTCACAGCGAGCGTTCCTGCGCCGTTGCTAGCCAACACAGTACAAAATCATGTCAAACGCGATTTTGTAATTAACTCTAATTCAAACAACGAGTATCTTCCAATAAAAGAAAATATTTTTATACCAAAGGATATTGTTTCCTTTGTTATTGATGGAAAAGGCGTTATTTATTATTTAAATGTTGATTTTTTTGTGTTGAAAAAGGGTTCTACAACACCAACAAAAATTGATGGAATAAATGATAAAATTAGTGACTTTGTTGTTGCCGTTGATAGTAAAGATAACATTTATTTTGGTACAACAAATGGTATATATTTTTTAAAAGATGGGTCTGATACTGCAGCAAAAATAAATGGTATTAGTGGTTATATATCAAAAATTACGGTTGATAGTAGCAATAACATTTATTTTATGTCATCGTATGGTGCCTTTGTTTTAAAACAAGGTTCTACAACACCAGCCCAAATAAATGGTATTGATGGTTTTAAAAATATTGCCGTTGATAGTAAAGATAACATTTATTTTGGTACGAAGGATGGTGCCTTTGTTTTAAAACAAGGTTCTACAACACCAGCCCAAATAAATGGTATTGATGGTTTTAAAAATATTGCCGTTGATAGTAAAGATAACATTTATTTTGGTACGAAGGATGGTGCCTTTGTTTTAAAACAAGGTTCTACAACACCAGCCCAAATAAATGGTATTGATGATTTTAAATCTCTTATAGTTGATAAATATAATAACAATATTTACTTTAAAAAAAATAATGGTATTTATTTTACAACAACTGTTTTAGATTGGGTAAAACAACAAAGTCAATTTGCTTTGGTTGATAGTAGTAAAACGAAAACTTGAACTCGCCCTGATGTGCTTAGCGTGGATGGGGAGTTAAACATTGATATTGCCAATCCAAATACTGATAAAGTTGTATTTGATAATGTCCAACAAGGACAAACAAATAAACACTGGACTATCAATGTGAAACCTGAAACTAGCGAGAAAGACCATAATTTACAAGTAGTGTTTACTTTAGATGGTAAACAATATACAAGTAATATTATTGTTTCTATGCAGGCAAAAATAGAGCCACCAACTCCACCAGTGCAACAAAATCTAAGTGATTTAATCAAAACAACTGATTTAGGAAATATTTTGGATAATAACGATGATACTATTTTCGCTGCTGTTAATCAAAAAAATAGCAATGTCATTGATGATTTTTCTCAAGTTGAAATAACAAATAAAGATAATCACTCTGCAATTTTAACTGCGAAAAAAGATAGTAAAAGTTACGCGGGTTCGGTTGTTGTTAAATACAATATTGTGTCAGCAACGGCGCTTGACTTAAAAATTGACCTACAACCAACATCATCAACAGCAACGGTAATAAAAGATTATCTTGGTCAAATTGATACAAGTAATCTCACTAACCCAGTTAATACATTCTATTATGCGAATAGTGAAAGTGTTATCATGATGATAAAACCAACCGCAAGCAGTGTTATAACTGGTATTGTTTATGGCTGTGATGAGCAATGAAATAAAACATCACATTCAAACAACATTGACCCTACAAGTGGCATTAAACTTGATGGGTCACAGTTGGCAACAAAGGAGGGTAAATATGTTGTTGAACTATCTGATAACCTAGGTCATACTAACAATGTTTATTTACAAAT
>NZ_MQTY02000088.1:0-4187 GCF_016082285.1 Spiroplasma sp. Moj | reverse complement strand
TCCTATAATTTCTATTTTAAATATATTTTATAGGAATTTTAAAATAACTAGATTATGCAAGAAGTCTATTTAAGATTATGTTAAGTTCTATATTAATTTTAGCGATGGTTAATGGACTTTTACGCTATTTTTAGTATATAATGTTGTTAGTAAAAAGTAAGGTGGTGTGGTGGTTTATCCACGTGCCACCTTACTTAAAGGGGTAAAAGTCGCGAAGCGACTTAGGGGCAACGCCCCTTTCCTTGATACTTACAATAATCCTATATATACTAGAAATATGGTCTAGTGTCTCTACAGTTAACCTTAAATTAAATACTATAGGTCTTAATTTATTTTTAATTTGTTAAGACTGTTTGTTAATTGGTTTTAATGGTCATGTTTCTTTTATTAAATTTTTTGTATTAAATATTTTGGAGGAACAAACATGCAAATTAAAAAATCTTATACCTTTGATGATCTACTATTAGTTCCACAAAAATCAGATATTTTACCATATCAGATTGACTTAAGAACTAAACTAACAAAAAATATTGAATTAAATATTCCTTTTATATCTTCAGCAATGGATACTGTTACTGAATCAAAATTGGCAATCGCAATTGCTCGCGAGGGTGGAATTGGAATTATTCATAAAAATTTATCAATTGATAAACAAGCAGCAGAAATTGAAAAAGTTAAACGTAACGAGTCAGGTTTTATTATTAATCCGATAACATTAAAACCAACAATGACAGTTCAGGATGCTGAAAATATTATGGCTCAGTATCGTATTTCTGGTTTACCAATTGTTGATGAAGAAAACAGATTATTGGGAATAATTACAAATCGGGATATTAGAGCATGTCATGATTTAACTGCTTCTGTGGATAAATTTATGACTGTAAAAAACTTAATTACAACTCATGAAAATATTGATTTAGAACAAGCAAAAGATATTTTGTTAAATAATCGTATTGAAAAACTACCAATCGTTAATAAAAAAAATGTGTTAATTGGGTTAATTACCATTAAAGATATTAATAATCGTGACGAATATCCTAATGCTTGTAAAGATGAACAAGGACGATTACGAGTAGGTGCAGCCGTTGGAATTGATGAAAATACATTATTACGTGTTGAAAAACTTGTTGACGTTGGGGTTGATGTAATTGTTGTTGACTCAGCGCATGGTCATAGTCAAGGTATTATTAATATGGTTAAAAAAATTAAAAAAGCTTTTCCAACGATTAATTTAATTGCTGGGAATGTTGTTACTGCTCAAGGAACTTTAGATTTAATTGCAGCTGGTGCTAATGCAATTAAAGTTGGTGTCGGACCAGGAAGTATTTGTACAACAAGAGTTGTTGCTGGAGTTGGAGTTCCTCAAATGACAGCCATTAATGATGTTTATGAGGTTTGTAAAGGAAAAGAAATTCCAGTCATTGCTGATGGTGGAATTAAATATTCTGGGGATGTTATTAAAGCACTTGCAGCTGGTGCTAATGCAGTAATGATGGGTTCAGTTTTTGCATCAACATTTGAAGCACCTGGTGAAGAAATGATTGTTGAAGGTAAAAAATATAAAACATATATGGGAATGGGCTCATTAGCTGCTATGAAAAAAGGTAGTGCTGATCGTTATTTTCAAGATAAAAATCGTAAATTAGTTCCAGAAGGAGTTGAAGGAAGAGTTTTATTAAAGGGTAAATTAAGTGATATTTTATTTCAATTTATTGGTGGTGTACGGAGCGGTTTTGGTTATTGTGGTGCAAAAAATATTCTAATGTTGCAAAAAACAGCTCAGTTTGTGGAAATTTCAAATAATGGTTTAAAAGAATCACATCCACATGATATTGCAATTACCAAAGAACCACCAAATTACACAAAATAATATTATTCAAATTACACAAAATAATATTATTATTATAAGCAAAAAGATAAATGGAGATGAGAAAGCATATCAATCTCCATTTTTATTTTTAAAAAAATATTATTTTAATTGATATTTTTTATTAATTAAGATATTATTTATATGATGTCTTAATAATTTATATCATAAGGAGGTGCTAGTAATGAAAAGAACGTGACAACCAAGTAAAATTAAACATAAAAGAACACATGGTTTTCGAGCAAGAATGGAATCAGCTTCAGGCCGTAAAGTTTTAAGTAAAAGAAGAGCGAAAGGAAGAAAAGTATTATCAGCTTAAAAATGCTGGTAAAATACTTTATTTTTCTATTTGTGTCAAAATGTGAAAAAAAATTTATTGTTAAAAAAAATTATGAATTTCAAAAAATAATAAATAATCGTTCTTTTATTAAAACTAACCCTTATTTTATTTATTTTAAAAGAAATGATCTTAATTATCATCGTTTTGGAATATCTGTTGGTAAAAAATTAGGAAATGCTGTTGTTAGAAATAAAGTAAAAAGACAAATTCGAAGTATGTTAAATTTTGATTTTTCAGTAACAGAAGGTTATGATCAAATCATTATTGTTCGAAAATCATATTTTAACAATAGTTATTTAATTAATAAAGAAATTTTATTAAATCAAATCAAAATGTAAAAAGGAGGCGAAATAGTGAACTATCGTGATTATATTTTCTCCGATGGGAAAAGAACACGAAAACCTTGATATTCAATTGCCTGGAAATGAACAAAATTAGTCCTGTATCTTTTTTTAATTATATCAATGTTATGAGGTTGTGGACAAATGATGGTTCCAAAATATGGGACTGCCCAAATTTTAGGTGTTTCTGGTCAGAAAATATATAAACCAGGAGTTTTCTTTGAAATTATTTTAGGATACGCTAATGTTGGGAAAGAACACTTTTTTCATTTTGAAAATGGACAACTATATGAATATCCATATTTAGCAATTAGAACATGATCTGATGCTTTTGTTAAAACATCTTCACCATTTTATGGTTGTTTTGTGTTTCCTGTTGCTTGAATTTTAGTTAATTTAATTTATGGTTTTGGTGGATTAGATAATGGTGCAGGAATTATTGGCGCATTATTCTTAACTTCATTAATTGTGCGTTTAATTACTTTAATGTTTAGTTGAAAAGCACAACGAAATCAAGACAAAATGCAATTAATGCAAATTAAACAAGCAGAAATTCAGGCCAAATATAAGGGTTCAAAAGATCCAGAGGCAAAACAAAAGCAACAAATGGAAATGATGCAGTTGTATCGCAAAGAAGGAGTTTCACCATTATCCACAATTGGTTCGTCTTTTTTATCAATTCCGTTTTTAATTGCGATGTATACTGTTGTTAGAGCAACACGAGAATTAAAAATGGCGACAATTGGGCAAATTTCTTTAATTGAAAAGCCATGAGATATGATTACTAGTGGGAATTATGTTTATTTAGCTTTATTATTTGTATATTTGCCTATTCAAATTCTTTCGATGATTTTACCAACTATTTTAAATCTTCGTAAAACAAGAGTTATTACAAAGGAACAGAAAAAAGCACGTAAACGGCAATTTATTATGCAAGGAGTAATGATTGTTGTCTTCTTTGTAGTTACAATTTCAATTGCATCTGGGGTTGCTATTTATTGAATTTTCTCAGCCTTTATTCAAATTTTACAAACGTTAGGATTTCATTTCTTACTAGTTAAGAAACGAAGTAAAAAAAATAAAAACAAAGAATCGTTTGGACAAAGAATTAAGCATTTATTTGTTAGAAAACAACATTTAAAAACAACTAATAATATTGAAAATGTTGAAATTACAAAAACAAAACAAGTAAAAACAAATAATGCCGATAAAATTTCTTATAATCCGGTTAAATCAAAACCTAAAAAATCTAAATTTTCTTTACATAGTAAGAAAAAAAATAAAGATTAATGATTTTCATAAAAAAATTTAAGTCGCAAAAAAAATAGAGAATTTTTAAATAATTCAAATAAAAACTTCTTTTATAAAACTGAATTATAAACAAAATGATTTTTTCAGCGACTAGAAGTAACCTTTTTTGAAATTAATGATATTATTTCTTTTTGTAAAGAACATTTAGATAGTATTATCAAAGATATCTTATTAACGAAAGATTATGAGATGTCTTTTTCATATTCTAATAAGCAATTTTTAATTACATTAAATATTAGAGGTTTTAAAATAAATATTAATATTTTTGATTTTGTTTTTATTCTAGAAACATTATTAGACTTCTTGCATAACCTAGTTATTTTAAAAT
>NZ_MQTY02000087.1:0-4221 GCF_016082285.1 Spiroplasma sp. Moj | reverse complement strand
AATTTAAATAAAAAAGTCATTTTTCGTTGTAGGAAAATATTAAATTTTTAAATAAAAGACATAATTAATTAAAATTATAATTTGCTATTAGTATCTTTTTAAAAATATTTACAATTATTTTAATAGGTTATGCAAGAAGTCTAATCAACAATTTAGTATCACCAAATTTTTATTAAAAATATTTAATTACATAAATATTATAGACTACATATATTTTTATATATAGTTTTTTTNNTTTNTAANCTAATTTTATTATAAAATTTAATCTCTCTTCGTGATATTAAAATTGTTATTTCCAATTTTTTATATAAACTTTTTATATAAATGAATAACATTTAATTTAAATTCTTTGTTGCTTGTTTTTTCATATAAAAAGAACATCTTTTTAATAAAGTTTTAACATAATTTTTTATGTTTACTTTATTTTGGATGTTCAAAAAGTATTGATTTCTTAATAATTGACACATTCTTTTTTTTGTTTTGCAGCAGCAATTAAAGACCCTATAACATAAACTTAATGATAAATTAAAACTTGATAAATTCAAATTCGTTCTAGTTGTCTTAACAATTTTAAACAATTTTAAATTCAATTGTCTGTAAAAAAACATAACCTGTTTTATTATTTACAGGAACAGGATTAATAAACAAACCATATGAAAATGAATTATAAGCAAAACTTAAAACAAGTTGTGGATAACAATTGTGCGTATCTGGTCTTCAAAAGAAATTAAAAACAAATGAATTTTGATAATTTCCTAAATGCATTCAGCCATTACTAGTTATTGAATTTAAAACTAATTTTAAATCATGTTTGTCGGAAAGATAACGAAAAATAGCACCTATAAGTAAAAAAAGAAGCACTTGGTTGAAAATTACTAATTTTTTCAGATAACATAGTAAAATCTGCTTTGGTTACATTAAAGACAATTTTATTACTATAAGTTTCAATTTTATAATAATGTCAAAAATCCATTATTTTTTTAGCAAAATCAAATAATTGATTATCAATATATTGTTTCTATGTTAAAACTTTAATTGGTGTTTTTAATGTTATTGCATTAGTTTTATTATTAAATGGTAAATTTTCAATCATAAAATCATTTGGAATAAAAGATGTTATATTCGCTCTAACATAATAATTATTTTTAATTTGAACTTTATTTTTAATATATTTTTGCTCATAAAATTTTAAAAAGTTTTCTGGCGTCAATTTTGTTGGGTCATACCCTTCACCCGCTCACGCCAACACAGAATCTTCTTCTTTTTTAAAATTTCAAGTTGGAGCATCAATACTATAAAAAGTATTAAAAATTAATGTATGATCATTGGCAATAAAATTAATTTTTCTTGAACGTAATTTTTCCGTAATTATTTGTCAAATTGTGTTTGATTGATCAATATTATTAAAATTACGTTTTAACTTTTCAATAATCTGATATTTATACTTACCAAAAAGATCATCAATAAAAGTAACAAAATAATTTGCCATTTTTTGTTGTATATTACTTAGTACTAAAATGTTATTACTAACAACAACTAAGCTAATAATTGAATCAGGTACTTGTAATTTTTTAAAACTTACTTCATAAGGAATATTAAATTTAATTGTAATACCTTTTATAGTTTGCTTTTTACTTGCCATCATTCTTGCTAAGTTATCAAAATTTACCAATTTTAAAGTAAGACGAATATTTTTCTCATTTAATGATAATGGCAAGATATCATAATAATAGTTTGCATATTGCTTAATAATTTCCTGGTTAATAATTAATATTAAGTTCTTTTTTGAAATCAATAATTAGTTTCTTTAAGAAATTTCACTGATAAATTTCATCACCAACTAACATTAGTTCGCTATTTTTTTGTAATTTTATAAGAAATTCCTGAAATATAGACATTTCATTAGGATAACTATTCATATCAATGTTGGTTTTTGTTTCTCATTAAGATTGAAGTCTTTTTTTTGCTTGTTCTAGAATTGTGTTAATAGTTTCAAGATCTTGATTTAAAGTTATTATTTTGTTATCATCAAAATTCTTTTCATGCATTGAACAACTAATAGTTGTTAAACTAAGACTTCAGCCCATACTAAAAATACTAAAAATAGTTAATAACCTTTTCATCTATTTGCCACCTACCTTGTATAACCTATACTACATAAGAATATTATATCATACTAAATATATAAAATAGTTCCACAATATATTAAATTTTATAATGAAATTAGAACCACAAAGTAAATTAAAAAAATTGAGTTAGGCCATCTTTAGCAGAACTCAATCCGAGATAAATTTCATTTTTTATAAAAACTTTTCTTTGCATATTTAAAATTAGTTGATTTTTTAATTCATCTTATAACATATATTATTATTATATTTATTGTTTATATCTAATTATTCAATCTTAAATTCAAATGTATCTAATCGTAAATATTCTCCAGTATGAATATTATTATCCTTAATTGAAAGACGTGGAACAAAAGAATATCCAAAATTATTATAACCAAAATTTATTTTAATTTGTAAATTTTCAACGTTTTCAACCTTTTTTCTAAATCATTCTATAATAATTGAATTTGATTTTTTAACTAAATTAAATGTATGGAGTTCTGGTAATCATATTGAAAAATGAGTATCAGCAATTATAGTTGCAGTTCTTCTCTTATTGAAATAGTCAAAAATAGAACTAAAAATTAACTCAATATTTGAAAATTCTAATCTTTCTGAAGCAAAAGAATCAATTGTTTGTTTTAACGCATTGAAATTTACTTGTGACATATGAAAAACAAGCTTATCATTGAATGTTTCTAATTTATAATAATGCCAAAAATCCATTATTAATTGAGAAAATTGTGTTAATTTTTGATCAACTGGTTCTTTTTCCATTAAAATCTTAAATAGTTTTTTTAAAACTATTTCAGATTTGTCATTTTGTAAAGGTAAATTTTCAATCATAAAATCGCATGAATTTAAAGATGCTATATTTGCTTTAACATAATATTTTTCTTCAGAAATAAGTCCATTAGGAAATTGTACTCTTTGAAAAAAATACAAGAAATTTTGTCATGTTAATTTATCTGGCTTATAACCTTCACCTGCTCATAATAAAACAGATGCATACTGTTTTGAAATATTATCAGTTAACTTATATAAAGACGGTAAATTACCATATGGAACAACTTTAGAAAAGAATGTAATATTAAGGCGATTTAATTCGGTACGAATAATATTTCAAACAGCATCAGGCACATTTGTTACATCATTAAAATCACTATTGTGTCTATCAACCATACTATAATTTTGCTTAGCAAAAAGAATATCAATAAAAGTAACAAAATAATCTTTAAGATCTACTTGCATATGTTTTACAGCTACTAAGTCATTACTTACAACAATTAAACCACTAATTGAATCACGAACTTGCAACTCCTTAAATTTAACTTCATACATAATAATAGACTTCTTGCATAATCTATTAAAATAATTGTAAATATTTTTAAAAAGATACTAATAGCAAATTATAATTTTAATTAATTATGTCTTTTATTTAAAAATTTAATATTTTCCTACAACGAAAAATGACTTTTTTATTTAAATTATTTAATTTTAAATACATCTTCTATGCAATTTTCAAGAGTTCAAGTGTTGCCAAGAATATTTTGGTATTGATCTGTCGCCTGTTTGTGATTCTCTGGCAGCATATCACTTTTTTTTAAGTGCATACCTTTTATAGCCTCATGTGATATATTTCTTCTTATTCTACTGTCTTTTGCTTTGTCCTTCTGGGAAATCTCTCGCTTTCCATTATCTTCGCGATCTTAGCTTGCTCTTAATTTCACATTCGGCTTCCTACTCTATCTGTCACTATCACTCTCTCTCACACTGTCTCTCTGTTTCCCTCNCTNTNTCTCTCTCTCTCTCTCTCTCTCTCTCTCTCTCTCTCTATCTATGAAAGACTTCGATTTGAATCACTCGTTCTTTCTCTCTCTCTCTCTCTCTCTCTCTCTCTCTCTCTCTCTCTCTCTCTCTCTTTCCCTTGCAGCTAGCAGGAGTTGNTTTNTCCCNTCTTGCTGTCCTGCTGNTANCAGGAGTTTGCTACGCTTCNNCTCTCTCTCTNTCTGTCTAACAGCTTGCAGGGACTTGCTTCTATCTNTCTCTCTCGCTCTCTCTCTCGCTCTCTCTCTCGCTCTCTCTCTTTCCCTTGNAGCTAGCAGGAGTTGAT
>NZ_MQTY02000086.1:0-4264 GCF_016082285.1 Spiroplasma sp. Moj | reverse complement strand
ATTTCTGACATAAATTAAAATAATTAATGACATTTTGATAAATATAATTTATTTCTTTTGTAAGTTTTTGTTGTAAATATCATTTTTTTATTTTTCGTTGTAATGAATATAATTCATTTTCAGTTGGAATGCTTGTTACCATATACTTTTTCATTTTAATCTCCATTCTAATTTAAAGACTAAATCAGTGGTCTAAAATGTATATGGTTTTCACATGAAAAACTAATTTTAGTCTTGTATTTCTTTGCATTTAGTCGTATGATTATTTTGAAATTATTTTAAAGGATTTAGGTAACAATTTTGTAATAAATTAAAGTACTGGGTTGTTTATTAGTGGAATTTTAATCCCCTACTGGTGTTTAGAATTTCTCCCACCATTTACAATAACATACCAAAAAGATTAAAAAGATAAGGACGTGCAAAAAATGAATAAACGAAATAATACACGAAAAGTAATGGTTGGTAATGTTCAAATTGGCGGACAAAATAAAGTTGTTATTCAGTCAATGACTAACACAAAAACACACGATGTTGAAGCTACTTTAACGCAAATCAAGCAACTATATCAAGAAGGTTGTGAAATTGTTCGAATTGCTGTTTTAGGAAAAGATGATGCTGCTGTTTTAAAAACAATTGTTGAACGTTCTCCTTGTCCATTAGTTGCAGACATCCATTTTAATTATGAATTTGCTTTAATTGCTGCTGATGCTGGTATTAGTAAAATTAGAATTAACCCAGGAAACATTGGGAGTATTGAAAATACAAAAAAAGTTGTCGAAAAATGTCTTGAAAAAAAGATTCCAATCCGAATTGGGGTTAATTCTGGTAGTTTGCCATTAGATCTTGTCAATAAATATGGTTGAACTCCTAAAACAATGATTGAAAGTGCTCGTCGTCATATTGAAATTTTAGAACATGTTGGTTTTTATGATATTATTTTATCTTTAAAAGCAACCGAACCATTAATGGCAATTGAAGCTTATACCTTAGCTAGTCAAGAATGAAATTATCCCCTTCATCTAGGGATTACTGAAGCTGGTAGTCATAATACCGGAACAATTAAATCATGTAGTGGTTTGTCACCGCTTCTTTTTAATGGTATTGGTGATACGATCCGAATTAGTTTATCAACTGATCCAATAGCGGAGGTGGAAGTTGCTAAACGAATGTTAAATTCATTAGGACTTTATGATAACATTGTTGATGTAATTGCTTGTCCAACATGTGGTCGTTTAGAATATGACCTTTTCCCCGTTGTAAAAGAATTAGAAGAATATACAAAAGATTTAAAAATTCCATTAAAAATTGCCATTTTAGGTTGTGTTGTTAATGGTCTAGGAGAAGCTAAACAAGCTGATTTAGGAATTGCTGGTGGTAAAAATGGTGGAATTATTTTTAAAAAAGGTAAAATTTATAAATCATGTAAACAAGAAGATCTTGTTCCAGAATTAAAACTATTAATTGATGAATATTATCAACAATGACAACAAAAAAAACATTCAACAATAATAAAACCTTTTATGATAAAATAAAAATTGGAAAGAAAATAGAGGTGAATGATATGAATATGTGTTGTCCCGCAAAAAATCATGATTGTTTTTCGTGTCGTACTTGTAGTAAACCAAAAGTTGGTTGTCGTTCTTGCTTAATTTGTATTTCTTGTACAGATTGTGTTAATAAAAAATGTGAGTGTTGTAAAAATAAACGTTAAAAAACTAGGTAATTACCTAGTTTTTTTAATTCGAAATTAAGTGACTATATGGAAACTCATTTAGCAAAAAATCAAACCAGCCTGGATTTGGATTGATATAGGGATAAATTCGTTCAAATTGCTCCAATGCACTATCAAAGTCATCATGATTAATGTATCCTTTTGCTACTAAATTCATAAAAACAATTGATGCACTACGGTTAATTCCTCAAACACAATGAACATAAATTTTTTTATTTTTAATATTATTATCAATAATCTTTAATGCTTGAATTACAATATTACGATCTAATTCTTGTAATGTTGGATAATCCTTAAAATTAAAATAAACATGTTTGTCATCAATTCAAAGATATTCTTGATTATCATTTTTAATATTATATTTTTGAATTTGTTCGCGATAAATTTCTTCAGCACAACTAATTACTAACGCAGCATCTTGTGGAACACTATGACGATCACCAAGATACAAATTATCGATAATTTTCTTTGCGGACATTTTTATTCTCCTAAATCTATTTTTATTTTACCATTTTGTTGAAATGGGTCAGTAAAATGTTTTGCCTTAATCATTGCAATTTCATCCTTATAAGGAGCAAATGCATGATTCTTTTCTCCTACATATGGTGTCTCTAAAATCTTAATCATCCCATCTAATTTAGGATGATAAATTATTTTTAAAAGGGTTTCAAATCCCAAGTAACCATAACCAATGTTTTCGTGCCGATCTTTATGGGCATTTAAAGGATTTTTACTGTCATTAATATGTAAACATAATAACCGGCTTAAACCAATTAATTGCTCAAATTCTATAATAATATCATCTAATGCTTCTGTCAAGTGATAACCAGCATCATGCATATGACAAGTATCTCAACAGATTCCTAATTTATCATTTAATTTAACATTATCAATAATATATTTTAGTTGTGTAAAATTTGTTCCTAATTCGCTTCCTTTACCAGTCATTGTTTCTAAAGCAATTTTTGCTTTTTGATTAGGTGTTAAAACTAAATTTAATCCTTCAATAATGCGATATAATCCAACTTGTTTTGGTGCACCAACTGCGCTTCCAGGATGTAAAACAATTGTTTTAATTCCAATTTCATCAGCACGAGTAATTTCTTTTTTTAAAAACTCAACAGCTATTTCAAAAGTACTAGGATTAGTTGTGTTTGCTAAATTAATAATATAAGGAGCATGAATAATAATATTATTGATATCAAACTGATGTTCTTTTAATTGTTGATAAAATTCTGGAATAAAAAATTGCTCCGTACTAACGCGAATAGTATTTTGGGGTGGTCCCGTATAAATCATCATTGCATTAGCATTATTATTTAAACTTTCATTTAAAGCACCAAGCAAATAATTTTGCTGCTTGTTCATACTAACATGACTTCCTATAATTAAATTATAATCTTTCATTTTAAGGTCTCCCTTTTTTTCTAATTAATTTTATAATATCATATATAAGATAAGAAAAATAACTTATTTATGAAAGGATCAAAATGATTAACGAAAAAAACATTGAAAAAAATAAACTAACAATTAGTCAAATTTACCAAAAAATTATTATTAAAAAGAATGATAAAATTGTAGCTTGACAAGGAATTAATCTATTATGCTTGTTAAGTTTAATTTTTAATTTTTTGTTAACAATTTTTAATTTTGTTGCAGCATATAATCTACATTTTACTATGCGCAAAGCTGTCTTCTTACCTCTTGGTATTGTTTTTTTACTAATAACTTTAATAAATTTTATCTTATTAATTTTTGTTAAAAAACATCATAAAAGATTAATTAATCAACTTAAAATTAATTTAAATAAAACATTATTAATTAATATCTATAATGATATCTTTAAGACCATTTTTAAAACATTAACAATTAGTGATATTAGTTCCCAATGAACAATTACACCGAATAATCTGCCACACTTATCTGATTTTAAAGTAAATGACAATATTATCATTGGCCAATATCACGGTTATAATTTTAACTTTGGTTCTATTAATCAAGCAACAACTACGGTTGTTGTTAATCTTCAACCAAATTTAATTCCGAAACCTTATAACCTTCAATATTATCGTTATTTATTTTTAACAATAACTGTTCTTTCTCTTAATGATCAAAATTTTGAAATTACACTAAAAAATAAATATCAAAAAAATAACTTAATTTTTGATAACTTTTTTTGATATGACCAAACTAATAAGGATTTAACATTAACTCTTAAAAACCTTATTCTAGAAAATATGACAACAACAAAAAATGATCCCAAATATTAAAGTAACCAACCAAACATGATCATTTCAATTAGCAACTAGTGCAATAAATCATAGTAAAGATAATTATAATAGTTTATTAAATATTAGAATTACTTTAAATGAAAAAGTCATGTTAAAGAATATTTTACTAATGCTAAAACATGACTATGAAATATTACAAAAAGGGTTTGTCTGATTAAATTTAATTGCACAAAAAGATTAATAGACTTCTTGCATAACCTATTAAAATAATTGTAAATATTTTTAAAAAGATACTAATAGC
>NZ_MQTY02000085.1:0-4275 GCF_016082285.1 Spiroplasma sp. Moj | reverse complement strand
CATCATACTAGCATTTAATTTATTTCTAATAGTTTTTTCNCTATAAATAGCTTTTTTAATCATCGTGCCTTTTCAATAATGAGAAATATCACCTTCAATATCACAACCAATATTATTTCATAGTGTTTGATTTNTGACACCTTCTTCATTATTTTTAATTAATCTAATAGTTTTATTCAAAAAATCTAATTTAGAATCACTTATAAAAGATTTACTATCTTCTAAACGCTGTAATAATTCTTCATATTTACCATTATAAAAATTATCAACGGCCTTATGATATGTTTCTCTATTTTCCTTATTTTTATTTTGATATGGATATAATTTTTTAAATCTACTTGTAAGATGAAATTTATCTATTGTATAGTGAATTTTATTTTTAGGAAAATATTGATGCATAAAATTTTTAGTATTTTTAATNCATAATGCACCATCACCTAAAATCATAATTTCAATATTAGGTGTCAATTTGAAATGAGTTTCAATTAAAGTAAATAATTTTATAAGAACTGGTTTTAAATTCGCTTCTTTTTTAAGATAATCTGGAATATTATCCATTTCAAAAACACCTAATTTATTTGCAATTACAGGTCTTTTTACAGTATATTTTTCTTCATCATACCCAGTATGTACAGTACATGCTATCGTGTGTTTTTTTATCTTTTTTCTTCCTTGCTTTGTTGAATCTAACATTTTCAAATAAGTCCCATCCATTTGAATATATAAAGTGTGTGGAATATTTATTTTTTTATTACTTTTATTAAAGTAATATTCTTCATCAGTTTTTGCATTTTTCATAATATTAGATACTGTCATTAAACTAATTTTTACATGCTCCATAGTATCTAAAATATCTTTATATCTTTTGTTCTCAGTAATAAATGATAATATTTTTTCTTTAACAGAATTATCTATTCTTTGTCATTTTTTAATTCCTAAAAGTTTATCCAAAAGAAAAATATATTCTTCTTTACCTGTTTCTGGATTAATTTTATAATATTTTCTTCTTTTAAAAGTTATTTTTCCATTTAAAATAGTTAATGTTCTTGGTTTTATTTCTTTTACTTTATAATCTTTAAATTCTTTTAAAGTTTCATCAATTTTATAATTTTTAAAAATTCATTCTTCATAATCTTCTAAACTTTGTTGAATAATTTCAATACTCTGTATATATAATAAATTAATAAGATTATTAAAAAAATTGCCATCATTATTTATCATTTTCATACCCTCTTTTCTTAATTCAGGACTTTATCACAAAAATAATGAAAATGCAAAAAAGATATTATTTTTTATTTATTATGTTATAATTTAGTTGTTAATTATTAGCAAATTAATTTAACTGAAAAAAGTAAAGTAATTTACNTTTTTTTATTTTGATGTAAAATATAGATAATAAAAAAGAGAACCCTGTCAAGTTCTTCTGTAAATGTTTTTCTCTACTTATATTTAACCATATAAAGGAGTAAAAAATGAAAGAATTTAATCCAAATAAAGCAAGTTTAGCGACTTTTTATCGTAAAATTGAGCAATTTTGAGAAAATAAATCACCTAATAAACCATATACTTTGAATGATTTAACCAATAAATTNNNNAATAATCTTGTTTTTAAACCAATTAAAGAACTTATTAAAAATTTAAAAGATGAGCATAATAAAAATGGAAAAAATATTCTTATTTTAGAAAAATATTTTAATGGCCATCAAGAAGAAATTAATAATAATATTACGCAAGCCCGTAAACAAAAACAAAATGAATTATTTAAAGAACAAGAATTAAAAAAACAAGAATTAATTGAAAAAGCAAATAATTTAACTGTTGATATGGGTTTAGATATAGACCAAATTCAAGATGAACAAGTTAGGGTTATGGAAAAAGTTGCTGAAATTGATAAAGCATTAGAACCAAAAGAATTAAAAAAAGTTGGTATTAATATTATTAAAGATAAATTATTGGTAAAAGATATTGAAGTAATTGGAATTGATGATGATTTTGTAGAAAATGCTAATCAATATGAATTAATACAACTAATTAAATATTTAATTGTTGATGAAAAGTTAGTTAAAAACACAATTAAAGCACAATGAGATACAAATACCAATACTAAATTAATTGGTATTAAAGGTATTAAATTCAAAATAAATAAAGGAGACAAATAATATGGCAAATGAACTAAAACAATATATTAAAGGTGCAATTGTTAAATATGAATTAAAAGTTAATGAAAAATATTTAAAAGAAAATATTTTAGCACTTGAAGAATTGAAAATGAAAAATGGACAAAGTTATATGTCATTAGTTTCTAATGCTGATAATGCTAAAATCACAGCATTAGGAATTATTAAATTAAGTAATAAAGGTTTAATATTTGGAAAAGATTTTAATATTATTCCATTTAAAAATAAATTAACAACTATTATTGATAGTAAAGTTTATTGTAAAAGAATTGAAGAAGCAGGATATAGTCCACGAAAATCAATTATATTTAAAAATGAAAAATTTGAATGGGATGCTATAAATTCTTGCCCAAAAATTCATGAGATTAATTTTAATGCAAATACTAGTGATTATAATGAGATAATTGGAGCTTATGCTTTTGCAAAAGATAAAAATGCTAATTATCAAGGTATTTTATTAAGAAAAGCAGATATTGACCGTTTAAAAAATAGTAGTCCAAGTGGAAATAGTGAATATTCCCCTTGAAATAAATGACCAAAAGAAATGGTTGAAGCAAAATTATATCGTAAATTAGCCCAAGAATTAGGCGTTGATATTAATGATATTGATTTAGATGAAAAACAAATAAAAGAAGATGGTAATTTTGATTATATACCTTTTAATGATATTACTGTCGCCAAAAATCAGGGGCAGATGAACGATGAATCCTTATCAAATAATATAAATACCCCATNTTATACAGAAATATCGGACACAAACAATAATGTCGTTAAAGAAGAAGATATATCAAATGTAGTGCCAGCAGTTAACAATGATGAGGAATGAGCAAAATGNGAATAAAAATAGGTATTGACCCATCAGGAACTGGTACTACTGCTATTGTTATTTNTNAANATNNNAAATTANNATACAAAAAATTGAATTTAAAACAAAAGAATGATTATTACACGTTAAAGAAATTTTAGATAATATAATTCCTACTGCAGAAATCATTAATATTGAAGATTGTTTATATACATCCACTAATGCTAGTAAAGACCGCGATGATTTATTAAAAGCAATTGGAGCAATTAAATATAAAACAAACAAGTTGAAAAATATTAATTGAGTATCACCACGACATACTAAATCAGTTGTTAAAAATATAGAAAATTTAAGTAAATATAATAATGGTTGTATTCAAGAATTTAGTAAAGATGATNATTTAACTTATGAATNTGGTAAAGGTTGAAAATATAATAATGAAAAAATAAGTAATCATTTACGAGATGCAATTATTATTGCTAATTATGAGAGTTAATATTATGAAACATTCATATAATCAAAAAACAGGAAAATATTATTCTTGTAAAATTCGGAATGTTAATATTTATTTAAATACAGAACAAGAAGAAATATGAAATGAATTTAATGGATTTACTTATTCTCAACGAATAGAATATATTATCAACTTTTATATAACACACAATAAAGAAAAATAAAAAATAACCTTAATTGGTTATTTTTTTAAATAATATTTGTTAGTTTTTGAATAGCATCTTTTTGTGCTTGTTTTTTNNCATTNNNTTTAANTTGNCCTGTTTTTAATGCTAATTCTGTTGCATAATCAGGTCCTCGTAAATGTTTTTCGTGGGCAATAACAGNAGTTCTTAATTCTCTGATTTCTGCTTTATATTTTTTAATTTTTTTAGCAGATAATCCAAGAATACCAAGACTACCCATTCCACCTGCACCTGCTAACACAAGTAAAGCAATCATTAATGTTTCGTTCATTTTCTTTAATTCCTTTCTTATCCTTACTAAAANAGTGGCCATCTATTCTTTCAGAACAAAATAATTTATAAATTAAACTATATAACCACCCAAAAATATCAGCCACCCCTATATATAGTTTATTTTAAATTTAATTCTTTGTTATTTTCTTCTGTTATACCATCTAAATTATTTCATTGTTTTGCTATTCTTGGCTGAATAACTCGCGGATTAATCCGACAATCTAAGCAATGTCTTAAATGGTCTTTTTTTCATTTTGATTTATCAATTCAAATTATAATTAAAGAAATTATTAAAGTAATTAAAGGTAAAATTGTAAATACT
>NZ_MQTY02000084.1:0-4518 GCF_016082285.1 Spiroplasma sp. Moj | reverse complement strand
GTGAATTTTCATATAAATAGTATTTCTGACATAAATTAAAATAATTAATGACATTTTGATAAATATAATTTATTTCTTTTGTAAGTTTTTGTTGTAAATATCATTTTTTTATTTTTCGTTGTAATGAATATAATTCATTTTCAGTTGGAATGCTTGTTACCATATACTTTTTCATTTTAATCTCCATTATAATTTAAAAACTAAATCAGTGGTCTAAAATGTATATGATTTTCACAAAAAGAATAAAAAAATATCTTGTAATCATATTAAAACCAGCATATAATTAACTATGTAATTGTAGAAAGAAATAGTGATTATACAAATGATGACAAGAAATTTTGGTTTTACTAGATTTTGAATTGTGTTATCAAGTATTGTGGGTATTGCGGGAATGGCAATAGCAGGAGGGGCTTACTTTTATTACTTAGGCCGATATAACAATGGGACTTTTCCTGGTGATATCAACGCTGCAAATACTTGATTAATGAATTCATATGCTGATTTAACAAGTGTTAAAGTTGTACTTTTACTAGTAGCGATTTTTTCATTTTTCACAACAATAATTTGTAATATTGGATTGATTCGTTATGCAATTAGCAGTACTGATGCCGAATTATGTGCAAACAAATGAAGTTTAGCGGTATTATCGTTATCAATTGGTGGTTTTTTTGCACCATTTGCATTAACATGATTACCAGATACTGATGTTAAAGCAACAAAAAATGCTCGCGTTGTTATTGTTCGTTATTTAGGGACTGCTTGATTAGTATCAGCTCTTGCTAGTATTGTTGCAATTATGATTTTTTATAACAAGGCAACAGATAAAACTTGAGTTAGAGACTCAAAACAAAATTTTGCCATTATGATGGGAGTTTTAGTTGTTGTTAGTGTTTTAAGTTTAATTTTTGTCCCTGGCTTTTATAGTAATAAAGTTTTTGCTAATATGATGGCTGAAACTTCTTATGGAAAATGATTACGTTTCGTTTCAACTGTTTATACTATTTTAGTAACAATAATGTTAGTGATCCAAATTATTACGGCGTTATTAAAACTAATTGAAGCATTTGGCCGTATCTTCCAAAAAGGACAAAATGGACTAGCAATTTTCGCTAATATTTTAAATTTTACTACAACATTAATTGGAACAATCTTTATGATTTATCTAATTACAAAAGTAATTAAAGGATTATGACGTCGTGAAGATGGTTATATGATTAACATTTCACAATATAAAGCATCTGACCATATGCAACGTCGTTATTAATAAGATTTTTAAAATGGATTTTATAATATTAAAATCCATTTTTATTAGTGATTTTAGATAATATAATCTTCTTAAAAAAATAAAATTAATAATATTTTAATTGACAAAAATTATTGTTTTATATAAAATTAAAAAGGTTTCAACACAATACTTATATTGTGTCATCGGGTGTTAGGTCAGTTGGGAGAGAGCCTGCCTTACAAGCAGGTGGTCAGCGGTTCAAGTCCGTTACACCCGACCATTAATGATTCCTGCTGGCTTAGCTCAATAGGTAGAGCAACTGACTTGTAATCAGTAGGTTGGGAGTTCGATTCTTCTAGCCAGCACCATTCTTTGGAGGGGTAGTGAAGTGGCCAAACACATCTGACTGTAACTCAGCTCCTTCGGGTTCGGGGGTTCGAATCCCTCCCCCTCCACCATCTTTATGTATATTTTGGGCTATAGCCAAGCGGTAAGGCAAAGGACTTTGACTCCTTCATGCGCTGGTTCAAATCCAGCTAGCCCAGCCATTGTCTCTTGTTAGCTCAGTCGGTAGAGCAACTGGCTTTTAACCAGTGGGTCAAAGGTTCAAGTCCTTTACAGGAGACCATTTATAAAAAATATATGCCCGAGTGGCGGAATAGGTAGACGCAACGGACTTAAAATCCGTCGGTTTTACAACTGTACCGGTTCAAGTCCGGTCTCGGGTACCATTTATTTTATTTAAAAAAAATTGACATTATGTTAAGACAGTGGTATATATATTACTGTAGTTTAGGATAAAATTTAAAGTTAAAATGCAGGTGTAGTTTAATGGTAGAACTTCAGCCTTCCAAGCTGACTGTGAGGGTTCGATTCCCTTCACCTGCTCCATGATATTAATTGTTAGTTTAACAATTTTTTTATGTTAAAATAAAAAGACAAGATGCAAAAGAGGAGTTAGTGATTGTTATGAAAGTCATTAAAAATGATAATAAAAAAAAGTCTACTAGTAATTGAGAACATTTACCATCAGAAATGCAACATGATTTAGAATTTCATGCTTCACGCACAGCATTTTGAAAAAGTCTTCTATTTTTAATCATTGAAGCTGTAGGACCATTTTTGTTATTGTTTTTTTTAACTTCGCCTGACTTAAGTTTTGCCTACCATTATGATGTTGGCATTGGAATTGGTTTTAATTTAACAATGGTTTTTAGTGTTTTTTTATTAACTTGTTTAGGGTTTTATTTTCATTTTCATCAAGCTGACCAGTTTACCTATACTATTGCATTATCTTGAATGTTATATGGAATTTATTTAACTGGATATTGATGAGGATGAGATAAGATTTTATATCGTTGCTTAGTATCATTTCTTTTTCTCTTAATTGCTATTTTTGTTGGTACATTTATGACCGTATGAATGCGTAATCTTCGTGGATATTTTCAAATAAAAAAAAGTAAGAAACAATCAGAGCCTCCAGTTATTAATAAAAAAGAAAACAATAATTCACCAGTTGATTCATCGGTAACAAAGAAAGAACCTTAATTATTTTTTTGTAAATTAGTTAATTTTAAATCAATAATTGTTAAAAAAATTTTTTGTTTTGTCTGTTCATACATGTAATTAGCTCAGTAAATTCATAGAATGTTTTGGTAATACATTCATGCTACTACTTTTTTTTGTTGTTGTGATGTTAAATTAAAAAGATTAAATCAATAAGTTCGTTCAGCTTTTGTTGTTAATGTTTCAGAAGCAAATGAAGCAAGATCAAAGAATTTATCATTTAGCATAGCATATTCAAAATCAATTAAATAAAGCTTTTGGTTTAAAAAAACTAAATTACCATGATTTAAGTCATTATGGCATAAAACAAGTTCTGTTGGTTGCAATTTTAAATAATCAAGTTTCTCTTCATATGGAGCTAAATTTACCAATTGTTTACAAATTGCTGTTTTTAATGTTATTAAAAATTGCTTAGGATTAAATGTTTTAATTTGATTATTTGGATTAATTTTAGTTTCTCATAATTGTTTAATTATTGTAGCAACTTGGTTTAAGACTTGGTTTGTAAGTTTAACCGTACTAAGTGATTGTAAAGTTGGGTAGTATGGTGTAACCAAAAAGAAATGATCACCATCATAGCCATAATCTACAATTGGTAATGTTAAATCGGCATTTTTAATTTGTTCTAAAACAAAAATTTCATTTTGATGATCAATGAATAAATTAGTAAAAGGATTACTATAACGAATAAAAAGATTATCAATACTTTGATAATTTTGGTTAGTAATACCTAAATTTAATTTTGCTTTAATTTGGTATTTCATCATATTTCTGACTTCCATTCTGTCTGTTATATATTATTAATTTTATTATANAATAGACTTCTTGCATAACCTATTAAAATAATTGTAAATATTTTTAAAAAGATACTAATAGCAAATTATAATTTTAATTAATTATGTCTTTTATTTAAAAATTTAATATTTTCCTACAACGAAAAATGACTTTTTTATTTAAATTATTTAATTTTAAATACATCTTCTATGCTATCTATAATAATTGCAAAGTTTATAAATTGAAGCAATTAAATTAAATCTTAAACTAAATCGTTTTCTATGATTACGATATTTTTCTGTAATAATTTTAAATTTTTTAAGNNNANCAAANANTAATATTGGGAAAAATTAAAAATATGATAATAAATTATTTTGAAGTTTATAAGTTTTTTATTATTAATATATTTTTAATCTTATATCTTTAAAATCTGTTATATATGTTCTCTTTATATAAGTATTATTAATTTGAATAAACAAAGAGTAAAAAGACTAATTTTCAAATATTTCATACATATGTACATAGTTTCATATTTATTTATTTATTTTATTTTATTTTATTTTATTTTNTTTATNTATTTTTTTAAATATAGTTTTATTGCAGCTTTTGTCTTAAACTCTGTAGCGCATTTAATTAAAAACATTTTTTGAATTAAAATAATAGTATTATTAATAATGATGTTTGTATATACGTATGTTGAGTTAGTTGAATCTTTTAGCTCTTATTATTCCCTAGATGAAGTTGCCACTAATGAAAGTAAAAAGCTCAAGTCAAATAAAATATACAAATTAAAAAATAAATATTTATATGATATTATAAATTTTGAAAAAATAATAAGCACTTTAGTTTTAATTTCTTCAAAGCAAAAGTTATTGATTAAAGATAAATATTTGTAAGAATATACAATATTTTCTTTATCATGTTTTTTTTTTTTAAATTTCACTCTGACCTAG
>NZ_MQTY02000083.1:4054-4526 GCF_016082285.1 Spiroplasma sp. Moj | reverse complement strand
GTTTACAAATAAAAAAACAACCCTTTAATAAGAGTTGTTTTAGCGCGTTTCGTTTTACAGTTTACAAAATTAAAGCAGCGAATCCAAATGCGACAACTATTAATGAATTAGAAAAAATTAATATTGAAGCAACGCTTGTTGCTAAAGTGCTAAAAATTGTGAAAGATATAGTAGAAGCAGTAACTGCTGAAGATTAGACTTCTTGCATAACCTAGTTATTTTAAAATTCCTATAATTTCTATTTTAAATATATTTTATAGGAATTTTAAAATAACTAGGTTATGCAAGAAGTCTAATATATAGGGGAAGACTGAACATGATATTTACAATTATTGTTATATCAATATGGTCGTAGTTTTGGAACTTGAATTGGTGGCGCAATGTGGTTACCAGTTGGAAACCAAATAATTTTATCTTATGATTAATTGTCAATCTTAAAAATGATATGAGAATTAAATCTTNNNTCNTTTNA
>NZ_MQTY02000083.1:0-4046 GCF_016082285.1 Spiroplasma sp. Moj | reverse complement strand
TCTCCATCTTCTGTTTTAATTGTTTTTGGTATTTTTGATANAACCTTNATTGTGAGGTACCATATACATTTTAGACCAGTTAGTCTTTTAAAAATTTTAACACANCTNNAGNNNGTGTTAAAATTTTTAAAAGACTAACTGGTCTAAAATGTATATGGTACCTCACATTTTTCTATTTTTTTAAATTTTTCCACAACAAAAAATACATTTTTATTAAAATTATTTAATTTCTTAGATAAAACTAATAAAAATATAAATTTTTTTGTAAATTATTATTTACAAAATTATTAACTGAATAATTAAATTTATTTTCTTCTAGCATTTGTTCATTACTATTAAATAAATCAATTTTATTTTTTAATCCCATCATACTAGCATTTAATTTATTTCTAATAGTTTTTTCACTATAAATNGCTTTTTTAATCATCGTGCCTTTTCAATAATGAGAAATATCACCTTCAATATCACAACCAATATTATTTCATAGTGTTTGATTTNTGACACCTTCTTCATTATTTTTAATTAATCTAATAGTTTTATTCAAAAAATCTAATTTAGAATCNCTTATAAAANATTTACTATCTTCTAAACNCTGTAATAATTCNTCATATTTACCATTANAAAAATNATCAACNGCNTTATGATATGNTTCTCTATTTTCTTTGTTTTTACTTTGAAACGGATATAGTTTTTTAAATCTACTTGTAAGATGAAATTTATCTATTAGACTTATTGCATAACCTATTAAAATAATTGTAAATATTTTTAAAAAGATACTAATAGCAAATTATAATTTTAATTAATTATGTCTTTTATTTAAAAATTTAATATTTTCCTACAACGAAAAATGACTTTTTTATTTAAATTATTTAATTTTAAATACATCTTCTATGCTATCTATAATTAATAATTGCAAATTATAAATTGAAGCAATTAAATTAAATCTTAAACTAAATCGTTTTCTATGATTACGATATTTTTCTGTAATAATTTTAAATTTTTTAACACCAACTGAAGCTGTGTTAAAATTTTTAAAAGACTAACTGTAACTGGTCTAAAATGTATATGGTACCTCACAAACAATAAAATGTTATTACATTAAATTAATTCAATAATTTCTTAAAATAAAAAGAATACTTCTGTTAATTAATAATTAAAGTATTCTTTTCCTATTTTATTTTTTAAAAATAGCTATTTCCCCAAAATTTTAGAATCAATATCTGGAATAAATATTAGATGTAAATCCGGATTAGTTGTTTCAAGTAAAATCATCGGATCATTAATTGATTTAACTTTAAACTTAATATTATTAATATTAATTCGCATTTCTAGTGCTGATGCTAAATCAGTAATTTCAGTAGCTGTTTTTCATGCCCCTCCTTTTTCATCCTGATATTCAATTTGAACTAATCCACTAACTAATTCTACAGCAGTATTATCAATTGCATCACTACTATGTCCACTAATTTTTAATATTGATGGTATAAGTTTTTTAATTTGTCCATTAAGTGAAATTGAAAAATTAAAATCTCGCTTCTTAGTAAGTTTTACTTTTATTGATAAATCAGTTGTTAAATTGTAATTAAATAATTGGTTAATAAATAATTTAATTTTATCAATAGAAAGAATATCAATAAGTCCATCTGTCCCATATGTTAATTGTCATCAACTTGCCGGAATTTTTTCATATTTAATATTAATCGTTGTAGTTGATATTCATCAATCAACTTTTACTACAATTGAAATTGGAGTTCTATTAGCTGACCATTCACCACTTTTGCTTTTTCATCCTTCTAACAAATTATGTAAAATATGTTCTAAATTAGTACTAAATTGAAGGTTCTCTTTTTTATTTTTAGTACTTTGAATATTTTTATTAACATCTAAAAACCCATCATTGTTAATTTCTCGTGGTTTTTCAAATAAATATTGTAATAGTAATAAGATCAAATTTTGTGATTTTTGTTGTTCACGTTTCTCAAGAACAAAATTACGGAAATGAATAATATCTGGTACTAAACTATTTAAAATATTAAGATATTTTGCTTTAATTTTTATTTCTGCAGTAATACCTAACAAAAGATCTTTCTTTATTGTTTCATTAATTTCACCATTTTTAAGCATTTCATCAGCAAGTGGTAAATTCATTAATTCATTATTAACAAAGGCTTCTCATTTTTTTCAATTTTCATCATCCGCATTAAATGAAGTTGGAATAACTTTTGGCAAATTATAAAAAAGATGAAACGTTGTAACCAACGATAAAATCTTGCCAATTGCTAAGGTAGTGCCTTGAAAGGGAAGATTCATTTTAGTTAAAACCATCGTCATACTTTTATTTAATTTTTGAACTGTATCATTTGTTCATTTTAAATTATTAGTAGCAACAGGAATTAAAAAATTTGAATCTTTTGTTTTTGGATTAGTTAATTCTTTATCTTTATAATCAGCAACAACTGTTAATTCTCCATAATGAGCAGTTCCATCTTCTGCAATTTCAATAGGCGTAAAATTTGTTTGTGTTAGCATTAAATCATCACTAAATTCTTTAAATTTACTTTCTAAAATGCTGAAAACAGCATCATTGTTAACATTTTGGTATTCATCACTATCAACAACAAGAGGTGACAATTCACTAAAACTAGTTAATCGTTTAATAATTCGATTTTTTTCATAATCAACACTACTTCCCCCATTGTTATCATTATCTGCCCCACTTGTTGTATCAATATCAGGGTGTCCAGCAGGGGTAGGTGCACATCCACTCAAGCCAAAAACAGGTGAACTTGTTAAAATAACACTACTTAATATAACTAAAATTTTTTTCATTATTTATATCTCCTTTTTATTTTTTAACTTGTAAAATTTTATTTAATTAAAAATAACATTTAGAAGACTATACTAATTTAAACACTCTCGTTGATAACTATTTACAATAATTTTTAATTCCTTTTCACTACGTTTATTTACTAGCATATGCATTTGCAAAGACTTAATAGCATTATCTAATTCGCATAAATTAATGAAACTAAAATTTTCCCTAATATTTTGTTGTTTTAAAATTAATGAAAGTTTTTTAAACATAATTGTACTATTAACAGAAAAAGCAAGGGAAATTAAAACAAAAACATTTTGTGAAAATAATACAAGAGAAATATTATTTTCATTTAAAACACGATGAAATGGCTTAAATGTATTGATATAAGCTAAAACTTTATTAATTAAGACAATTTTTAAATATTTTGTTCAATATTGTTTAAAAAAATATATTGTTGCAATAAATGAAATAAAAACTAGAAAAATAAGAATAACCATATTGTCTGAGCCTTTGATGCTAGCTTTATGAATTGCAAATATTGTTATTAAACTAACTTTAAATATAATTGAAAAAAGACAAATAATTGAATCATTATAATAATTAGAAAGCAATTGTTTCCCAATTAAGATTCATAAACTAATTAAGCAAACTGTTAAGGAAAGGAGATTACGAAGAACCAATAAATTCGTTGTATCCATTAGTAAAAAATAAAAACTAGTTTGAATTCCAACTAAAAAGATAATTGTTAAACTTTGTTTTGTTTTTTTCTTTAAAACAGTAAGATTTGTAAGATATGAAGCAAAATAAACAACAATAAAAAAGACTAATACCTTAGCAATAAATAATATTAATGGTCAATCAATATAATTAATTTTAAATAGCCTGTTCATTTTACTACACCTTACCTTTAAAGAATTATTTTACCTTATTTGCAAATATTATATAGATTTATTGTCAAAAATGCAATGTTGGTCGCATGTAAAAAATTGGGGTTTTGAAAAAACTCAGAAATTGAATAAGAATAATAAATTAAACCATTTACTAAAATGGTTTTTTTATTTGTAAAACCAAAATTATTAATTGATTCAGAGAAAGGACAGTATCTTAAATATTTACAAAAAAACTATAACAACTTTTTGATACCCTCTTTAAGTTGTTTACACATTAGACTTCTTGCATAACCTAGTTATTTTAAAATTCCTATAAAATATATTTAAAATAGAAATTA
>NZ_MQTY02000082.1:0-4565 GCF_016082285.1 Spiroplasma sp. Moj | reverse complement strand
ATACTTTTTCATTTTAATCTCCATTCTAATTTAAAGACTAAATCAGTGGTCTAAAATGTATATGGTTTTCACAAAAAATTTACGAGATAAATATTGACAATAAAATAGGTTGAGTTAAAATGATAGTGTAAGTGGAATGCTTAAAGTGTTCTAATTTCTTAAATTATATAAGTTACCCTATAATTATTTATACAACCAAAAAAAGTACGATATTCTCGTCAATACGATAAAGTCATAAATAATCGATTTTTTAGTGATAATTTGTTAGCTTTGCCACCTTTTTTAAATTTTTCTATTTCAGCAACCTTTAAAATATCTAACATTTTATTAAAAGTGGCTTGTTTTATTTCTGTTAATCGGAATAATTCTTTATCATTTGTAAATTGTAATTGCAAACACGCTTTTTCCAAAGCTCTTATNANTNNNATNNTAAATATATTTTATAGGAATTTTAAAATAACTAGGTTATGCAAGAAGTCTAATAAAGAATCACTGATCCTCGATAAAACGAAAAATCACTTGAAACAATTGTTGCTGATGAAGAACTAATGTTATCTTTAATTTTTATTTTATTAATATTTAAATTAGGAAATTGTTGTTTTAATTTTTCTTTAATCTGTATTTTTTTCGGAATATGTAAGCCATTAGTTTTAAGGGTTTTTAAATTGGGGTCAGTAACAATTGTTCCTAACTCAAGTGGTCTTGGATTTAAATAACCAAGATATCAGACATACAGAACAAAACTGATAAAAACCGTTACCATTAAAACTAATATTGAATTAATCATTCACCATTTTTTGCTATTTTCTTTCATATGTTTTTCCTTTTCTAAAACTTTTAATAATTTATAATGTTTAATCTTGGATAGTCATTTTATTATTTAGAAATAATTTTGTTAAAACAACATTATTTTGTATCACAAAATAAAAACTGTTTAAAAAACAGTTTTCTTAAATAGATTAATTAAAACCCATTCCGCTTAGACCACCCATCCCAGGAATATTTGGCATACGCCCTGATTTAATTTGACGAGCAATTTCATCAACTTGTTTTTTTGTTTTTTCAAATTGATTAATTAGCTCATTATATTCTTTTTCAGTTCGTCCTGAGCCTTTTAAAATCCGATTTTTTCGTGATAAATGTTTTAATAATCGTGGTTCACGACGTTCTTTCACTGTCATTGATGATAATAATACTTCGGTTACTTTTAATTTTTGTTCAGCATCAGCAATTTTTTCATCACTTAATTTTGGCATTCCAGGTAATAATTTCATAATTCCGCCCATTTTACCCATTTTTGAAATTTGGCGCATTTGGTTTAATAAATCTTGCAAATCAAACTGTCCCATCATCATTCGATTCATTGTTTTTTTGATATCACGTTCATCTAATACATCTTTTGCTTTTTCAACTAAGGTTTGAACATCTCCCATTCCTAAAATTCGATCAGCCATTCGGTCAGGATAAAAGATTTGTAAATTACTCATTCCTTCTCCAGTTCCAATAAAAGTAATTGGTAATTTTGTTAAATGTGTAATTGACAAAGCAGCCCCACCACGAGCATCACCATCTAGTTTTGTAACAACTACTCCTGTTAATTTTAATAACTGATTAAATTCAGTCGCAACATTAATAATGTCTTGCCCTGTCATCCCATCAACAACAAGAAGAATTTCATCCGGTGTAATATTATTTTTAATTTCTTTTAATTCTTGCATTAACTCAGCATCAATATGTAAACGTCCAGCTGTATCAATTAAAATAACATCATTTTTATTATCTTTTGCATAAGTAATTGCTTGTTGCGCAGTCGTTACTGGATTTTGTGTTCCGCGCTCAAAAACTTCAATATTTAAATTTTTTCCAATTGTTTTTAATTGTTCAATCGCTGCTGGTCGATAAATATCACAAGCAACTAATAATGGTTTTTTGTGATATTTCTTTTCAACTAACTTAGCAATTTTCCCCGTTGTGGTTGTTTTACCACTTCCTTGTAAACCAACCATCATTACAATTGTTGGTTTTGAAGTAAATGATAATTCTTTAACTGTTTTTCCAAATATATTAACTAATTCTTCATGCACAATTTTAACCATCATTTGTGATACATTTAATCCATCAAGAATATATTCACCCCGTGCTTTTGTTTCAACAGCTTTAATAAAATCTTTAACTACTTCATTATTAACATCAGCCTCCAATAATGCTAATCGAATTTCACGTATTGTTTCAGTAATAGCATCAGTCGTTAAAGTTGATTTTTTCATATTTTTTTCAATTGATTTTTTCAATCGATTCGCTAAAAAATCTCCAATCATATTTTTTCTCCTTTAATTTTTATAACAAATACACTCTTATTAATTAATTATACTAAAATTAACATAAAAAAAGAATAAAAATTTTATTCTTTAAATAACAGTTTCCGTAACTCGTAATTCACGGATAACTGTAATAAAAATATCACCAGGAATTGCCTTTGCTTGTTTAATTTTTTCCTTAATATCAAGCGCAATTTTATGAGTACGAGCATCATCATTAATAATTGGATTAACAATAACTCGAATTTGTCGTCCTGCTTGTAAAACATAAGCTGATTGGACACCATGGACTGTTTGGCAAATTTTTTCTAACTCATTCATTCGAGCAATATAATTTTCAACAGTATTATTACGACTGCCTGGACGAGCAGCTGACAACGTATCAGCTGCTGATACTAAAACAGAATAAGGATTAGTTACTGGTACTTCGCCATGATGCGAAGCGATTGCATTAATAATAATTGGATGTTCATTACATTTTGTTGCAATTTGAACACCTAAAGTAACATGACTTCCTTCATTTTCAAAATCAACTGCTTTTCCAATATCATGTAATAACCCAGCACGCATCGCAATTGCAGGGTCTAACCCCAGTTCACTTGCCATTATTGCTGCTAATTTTGCTACTTCGACAGAATGTAATAAGACATTTTGACCATAACTAGTTCGATATTTTAAAATTCCTAAGTGACGAATTAATTCAATATCTAAATTATCAATTGCTAATTCAGCCGCAATTTCTTTTCCTGCTTCAAGAATTGTCATTTCGATTTCTTCTTGTTCTAATTTGATTGTTTCTTCAATTCGCGTTGGTTGAATTCGGCCATCAAGTAATAATTTTTCTAAAGTTTTTTTTGCAATTTCCCGACGAATTGGGTTAAAAGATGAAATTTGTACAACATTAGGTGTATCATCAATAATTAAATCAACCCCTGCTGCTATTTCAAATGTACGAATATTACGTCCATCTTTCCCAATAATTCGTCCTTTCATATTATCATCTTCTAAGTAAATTGAAGTTGTTGTTTTTTCTGCCACAACTTTTGCTGCATAACGTTCAATTGCAGTAGTAATAATGTTAATGGCTGTTTGTTTGGCATTAATTTTTGCAGTATTTTCAGCATTTCGTAAAAATTCACCAATTTCCTTTTGATACCGATCACTTATTTCTTTAAAAAGAACATCTTTTGCTTCTTCAAGTAAATATCCGGCAACTTTTTCAAGTTGATGAAGATTTCGTTCTACCATTTCTTGATAATAGTTAATCTTTCCTTGCAATTCTTCTTTCTTGCGAAACACTTCTTGCTCTTTGCCATTTAATACTTCTTCTCTCTCAACAATTAAACGTTCTCTATCTACTAAAAATTTTTCGGTTGCTAAAAATTCTTCACGTTTGCGAGTTAATTCATCTTTCATTTCTTGTCTAATTTGTGCTGCTTCAACGCGTCCATCTGCTTTAGCAGCATTAATAATTTTTTTTGCTTTATCTTCTGCTTGTTTAATTTTTAATTTTGTTTTTTTGATTAATTTAAATCTTAAATATTTTTCAAATAAATATCCAAGAAAGTAAGAACCTATTGCAACAGCAATAAGGATAATTATTCCTATGTGTGTTTGCATAATTATTTCTCCTTTACTTAAAAGATTAAGTAAGAAGTATTAATTTTAAATATATAAGTGGAATACTAGCAATGAAATTATTGCCACATTTTATNANANTNNTGTTTTTAAAAAAGTTGAATTTTTTATAAATTTTGTTATCATTTAGTCATAAGCGAAACTTAATTTGTTTCTAATTACTTAATTTTATTAAAAACCTCAAAATAATGTATACTACTTTAACGGTAGTAAGAAAAAAGTTGAGGTTTTATAAAAAATATAAATAAAGTAATTAAATACAAATTAAATTAATCGCTTATTAGAGCGATTTTTTTATTTGCATTATTCATCAGATAGTATCTTTAAAATTAAAAATTAACCTATTTTACCCTACAAACTAGTTAATTTTTATAATTTCCTTTCTGTGATTTATTATATTTTTTCGGTTTAACAACTAATAATATCATTTTTAATAAAGGTTAATATCATTTTTAATAAAGGTTAATATCATTTTTAATAAAGGTACTATCTGATGAATAATGCAATACTAAAACTTAATATTTTGATGCTTAAAGATGGATAACTCATCTATGGTACGAAGCCTTAAAGAAAGTGTGAAAGCGATTGGATTTACTCTCCTATTTATTT
>NZ_MQTY02000081.1:0-4747 GCF_016082285.1 Spiroplasma sp. Moj | reverse complement strand
TTTTTCGTTGTAGGAAAATATTAAATTTTTAAATAAAAAACATAATTAATTAAAATTATAATTTGCTATTAGTATCTTTTTAAAAATATTTACAATTATTTTAATAGGTTATGCAAGAAGTCTAATTTAAAAATAATTTGCTAAGTTTAATAAATAAATAGATATGATGAGAAATATAGATAATTAGGATTATTTTTATTTTGATATTCTGGTTTTATTAAATATTTTCGCCGATAAAATGTGGTTTTTCCATGTTGAAAAATAATTGTTCTTTGAAACAATCCTTTTAAAATAAAACGCGTTTGGACATATTCAGATTTTAATAGTTTGTAATCAATTAATTCAATTGCAGATTTAATAATTCTTTCTAAAAAATCAATATTTTTATGTTGAAATCATTCTAATAAATTTTTAGGTGTAATTTCTACTTTAGCAAATTTAAATAAAGTAGGTAAATCAATTTTAAATTTATTTAGTAAGTTTGATATTTGGTTTATAATCATAAGACATAGGGTACCTTTCTAATTATTTTTTTAACAAACTAATTATAAATAAGATAACCCTTTTTATTTTCCCCCAAAAAATAAAACAGCATCTTTATTAATAACACTAATAGAAGAAAACATTATTTTATGATATAGTAAATATAAGCGATTAATATAAGTAGGGTAAACATATGTGTCAAAACAGTAAAAAGGGTCATAGCAGTAATTGTCACAATAACTGTCGGATTCATCACCATCCGAATTTTTTTAATTATTATCAATATCCTGTTTTTCCTTCTTATGGGTGTGGAACACCACCATTAATTCAGTATTCAATTCCGCAACCTCCATATCCACCGTTATTTGCACAATATCAATATTCCCCAATTATTCAGTATCCAATGACAGGACTGCAACCAAATCAAAGTTTGTCACTAGGACAACCATATCAATATAGCCCACATAATTTTTGACAAAATTTTAATAATTTAGCCAATAATGCTAGAATTAATGATAATTTTCAATATCAATTTCAACCTGTTAGAGAAGATTATTATTTATCTCCTTATAATTCTCGTATTCCATTAGGGACAGAACGATATTATAATGATTTTCGTCGTCCAAGTTTACCATTAAGTGTTGAAGAAGAATATAATTGAGCATTACATATTTCTGATATTTTGGATGAGTTTATTGGGCGTCATCGCAGTCGACCAAAATCTAATTTTGATGAATATCAAAACTTAAAAGAGACATTAGATACTTCATTACGCCATTTGCAAGAAGCAGAAGCACTAAACCAAAAATTGGTTAATACTTGAGCAAAAAAGGATGATAATTCAAGTAATAATAATTCTGTACATTTACCAACAGATAGTATTGATTCTAAATTATTAAAGTCAAAATCTGACCAATCTGATGCTTTAAATGAAAAAAAAGTTTCTTCAATAATTGTTAGTTCTGAACCAGAAAAAAGTTCATCTTTAACTGAAAATAATGTAGAAGATAAGTTTAATTTCCTTGATTTTGAAGATGATTCAGATAATAATTTTAATCCTGAAGATGATACGCATAGTTTCTTTTTTAATGATGAATTTAAAGTAGGAGATTCACCTGAGAAAAATGACAATGATATTTCAAAAAATGATAATGATGTTAATAAGGCTACTGCTGAAGATATTCATGATTTTTTAGGTGTCAAATCACCAGACTTTGATTTAATGGAATCTAATCCAGAAATAATAGAAACAGATGTTTTAGATGATGAAATAACCTTTATTGATATTGATAAAGTAAAGGATACAAAACCAGCTTTTGGGACATATAAGGATTATACAATTAAAACATCATTAGGGGAAAAACGAGTTAGTGAGATTTATCCAAAAATATTTGATGAATATGGTCATCTTAAAATGGATCATTATGAAGCAATGGCCCAATTTGGATTGACAGAAAAACAATATGATCAATTAATTGAAAATTTTTATCATGCAAAAGAAAATAAAACAAAAAAAATTAAAAAAAATAAATTTGGAGTAGTTACTAAATCAAAATTTAATGCTAAAGCTTTTTGAATTACTATCAGTGTTTTAGGTGTTATTTTATTATTAATTGCAGTAACTGTTATTTTGTATTTTACTGTTCCCAGTGTTACTGAAGGAATTGATACAATAATTGCTAAAATAAAAAAAATATTTTAATTTAGAATAATAAATTTCAAAATAGTTTTTTAAAATATTATGTATAATAATTATTGATGTGTTTTAAAAAATAAAGGAGAGAAAACATGGCACAGACGCTGGTAATAATGGAGTCCCCAACTAAAACAAAAGCAGTTGAAAAATATCTTGACGAAAATTATTTAGTTTTATCATCAGAAGGACATATTCGTAATTTATCAACAAAAGGTGAGTATGGGTTAGGAGTAGATATTAAAACTTTTGAACCAAGTTATAAAATGGAACGTGGAAAAAAAGAAATTGTTAAAAAATTAAAACAAGAAGCCAAAGCAGCAGATTTGGTTATTCTAGCAACCGACCCTGACCGAGAAGGAGAAGCAATTGCTTATCATTTAAATGAAGTCTTAAATTGTGGTGAGAAATCTCGCCGTGTTCGCTTTAATGAAATTACAAAAGAAGCAGTGTTAGAGGCATTTCAACATCAAACAGATTTAGATATGAATTTAGTTCATTCACAAGAAACTCGACGAATTTTAGACCGTTTTATTGGTTTTCGCTTAACCAAATTGTTACAGAAAAAGATTAAGTCAAAATCAGCTGGACGAGTACAATCGGTTGCTTTAAAGTTAGTTGTTGAACGAGAAAAAGAATGGCAAAACTTTGTGCCGGAGGAATATTGGACTGTTGAAGGATTATATAAAAAGGCAGTTGTTAAATTAACAAAATTTAAGGATGAAAAAATTGAATTAAAAGTAGAAGCAGATGTTCTAAAAGTTAAAAAAGCTTTAAAAAAAGATTTTGTTGTTGTTCAAATTAAAGAAAGTGAAAAACAACGAAAATCACCGAATCCACATACTACTTCAACAATGTTACAAGAAGCAAGTAGTAAAATGGGTTTTGCTTCAAATAAAACATCATTAATTTCTCAGCAATTATACGAAGGAATTAAAGTTAAAGATAATATTACTGGATTTATAACATATCCGCGGACAGATTCAATTCGATTAAGTGATAAGTTTGTTCAGTATGCTTTTGACTATATTACAATTAAATATGGAACAGAATATTTAGGTGGAGTTAAAACACCACCAAAAAATAAAAAAAATGTGCAAGATGCTCATGAAGCAATTCGTCCAACTGATTTAACAATGACACCAGAAGCGGCAAAAGAATATTTAAGTCGTGATCAACTACGTTTATATAAAATTATTTATAATCGTGCGTTAGCTAGTTTAATGGCGAATGCAAAGTTATTAAGTAAAGCAATTATTTTAGATAATAATAATTATGAATTTCGGATGACAGGAAGTACGATTCAATTTGATGGGTTTTTAAAATGTTATGTTTTAGAAGGTAATGAAGAAATTGCAAAGTTGCCAATGTTAAAACCAAATCAAATTATTAATTTAAATGAATTATATGGAATTCAACATTTTACTAAACCACCAAGTCGTTACTCTGAAGCGAAATTAATTAAGACATTAGAGAAAATTGGGGTTGGACGCCCATCAACTTATGCACCAATTATGCGAACATTAAAAGATCGTGGTTATATTATTGTAGAAAACAAAGCAATTAAAGCAACTGAAAAAGGGATTTTAACAAGTGATAAATTACAAGAATATTTTAGTGATATTATTAACGAAACATACACTTCAACAATTGAAGAAAGTTTGGATGTGATTGCACACGGTGACGCAGAACCAAAACCATTATTAAAAGAATTTTGAGAACGATTTGAGCCACGCATTGAAGCAGCAATGGAATTAATGGAAGAAATCCCAGTTGAGAAGGCGGGGATTGAATGTCCAGAATGTGGAAATGATTTAGTATATCGGTATGGAAAATACGGGAAATTTATTGCATGTTCAGGGTTTCCAAAATGTCGTTATATTCATCAGACTGGTCCAAAATTTGGTCCTTGTCCAGAATGTGGCGTTGGTGAAATTATTTTGAAATTTAATAAGCGACGTCAACGTTTTAAGGCGTGTACTAATTATCCAAATTGTAATTACACTGATTCATATAAAGAAGAAAAGACCGAACAAGAAGAAAATAATAGTGAAAATAACGGATTGTATCGAATTAATTTATTAAAATAATAAACGATACTTTTTTATGCTAGATATTTATGCAAAATATTTTATTATTTAGAAAATGATTTTCATAGTTCTAGCGGTATAGTTAGTACAGTTTCAGAAAGGGGATGTGACGAATTATGTATGTAAAAGGAAATAAAGTTCTTGCAAAAGTTACAAACATTACTCCGTTTGGTGCATTTTGTGAATTAAAAAATTCTGTTGGATTAATCCACATTAGTGAGATTTCAGATTACTATGTAAGAGATATCAAAGAATTTGTTAATATTGGTGACAATGTTGAAGTATAGGTACTAGACTATGACCCAGTTAAGAAACAAGTAAAATTAAGTTATAAGAATTGCCGACCTGAATTATTGAAAAAGAATAATAGTCAAATTCAAGAAACAGGAGTAGAATTCCAAATGTTAAGTAGACTTCTTGCATAACCTATTAAAATAATTGTAAATATTTTTAAAAAGATACTAATAGCAAATTATAATTT
>NZ_MQTY02000080.1:0-4794 GCF_016082285.1 Spiroplasma sp. Moj | reverse complement strand
TATCTTTTTAAAAATATTTACAATTATTTTAATAGGTTATGCAAGAAGTCTAATATATTGGTAATAAAGAAATATTTGATAATACAATTTTTTCAATAACAACTAAAAAACAAGAAAATTTAGGTAAAAAAGCATTAAAAAAACCAAAAAATAAAAAATAATTTAACATACTATAAGGGGATAATTACCTTAATTTTAATAGTTATTTGTTAAATAACTTTATTACTTTTTCTCATTTAGGTAGAGTTTCCCCTAGGTACGGTTTAATTAATCACTTGTGACTACTCTTCTGACCCATGTAGTACTAATTTAATTAGTTGATTAACCTTACAGATATCCTCCCACTTCGTTTATTTTTTAGTGTTCCAGCTTGACCACTTTGTGAAATCTTACTATTTATAAAAAATAATTATTCCTTTTCACAATAATTATTGGTTTCTTGTCTTTTGATTAATTCTATTTCAAGGTTTTTGATTTTTTGTAAAAGTAAATTTATTATTGTTTTACTTTGAATAGATTTGTAATTTGTATTTTCATACTCTCTTAATTGCATTTTTAAATTATTAATATTTGTTGTAATTTCTTCTGTTGCTAAATCAGCAAAGTCATTAGTTTCATTTTCTTTCATTTCTTTTTTGTTATTTTTAATATCATAAAAATATTCTTTATTGAAATTGATATATTCAATATCTTTTAATTGAAATGTGTTTGTTTTTTCTAATAAATTTAAATCTTTTCATAGCTTTAAAGTTATTTTCATTGGGTTATAGCGTGATATTTTAACAATTCCTTGTTCCTTGTCCTTGTTTTAAATTTGCAAGCTCACTAGTTAACATTAACGGATGGCTTTTTAAATTTTTTGAAACACTAATATTGCTTTTATTTTCATTAATACTAATTTGTTCTATTGTTTTTGTTTCAAATAATTCACTATAATATTTTATTGTTTCTAAATCGTTAGTATGTAAGAAAATATGCATCTCACAGTTATTTAAAATAATTTTTGCTATTGTATCACCATAATTTAATTTTAATTGGTTAATATCTTGTAAAATAAATTGAAAAAATATGTTTCTGCTGCGAGAAATACTAACTCATTTTTCAATGTTATTTATTTTTGTTAAATTAGCAAATTCATCTAAAATAAAATATACTGATTTTTCTAGTTTTTGTTCGATTGTTTCACTTGCTTTATTTGTTAAAAATTGATAAATTTGATTAATTAATATTGCTATTAATTTATAGTAATTATCATTTTCGTCACTAAATATAATGTATAAAACTGTTCGATATTCGATAAAATCATTGTAATTAATATAATTTTGGGATGTTAAATTACGAATAAAATCATTGTTAAATATTTCTAAACTTTTTGCCACAGTCATTAAAATAGCATCTAGTGTTCTATTTTCTTTACTATCAATCAAAACTTGGCTTGCGGTTATTTTGGCAATGCTGGTATTTTTTCGATTATTAAGTCATTCAACTAGATCTTTTTTTAAGACTAGCAATGGCAGCAACAGACGCCATATTAAATTTGTTTAAAAATAATTCTTGGTTTAAATTTTCTTCGATTTCTGTTGTTAAATTATTTTTGCTTATTTTATCTTCATAATCTTCTAATATTGCCAAAATAATTCCTTGAATAATCATGCTTGCTGAATTATTTCAAAATTTATTTTCAATATTTTTGTCAATTAACATACGACTAAGTGATCTAATTTTATCTTGATATTTTATTTTTCACTTTATTTTTTCTTTTTTGTTATTGGTCATTAACATTTTAATAAAGTCGTCGTAAATTAGTTTTAGTGGATTTCAAGTATTTCCTTTCTCTAAATTACGAAAATCAATAACTTTTATTTTATAACCATTTTCTGCTAAAAATCCACTGGTTAAATTGTATAATTCTCCCTTGGGGTCGGTTATAATCATATTTGGTTTAGTGGTTGATTTCCCGTTTAAATAAATTGTTGGCAATACTATTCCTTGTGTTTTTCCGCTTGCTGTTGAGCCAACAATAACACTATGAATATTATTTTTTAAGTTAAACAATAAATCTTTTTTGTTTTTATTACAGTTAAAAACAAAACCAGTATTTTTATAATTATCTTTGATATTAACTTTATCACTAATATCATCAATTTCTTTTATACTTAATCATTTACTATCCCCAAAATCTATTTTATCAGTTGTTTTAATTGCAGTTTCTTTACTTTTCACTTTACTAAATAAAACAAAATAAAAAAACCAGCAATAAAAACCTAAGCTTAACCCAAGTGTTATTAATAATCCGTATTTATTTTTAATTATATAATTTCATCAGGATAATATTTTAAATTGCTTAATTTCATTTATAAATATTGTCATTTCTTTTCAATTAATAAAAATTGAATAACCTATTTCAAATAATGTTAAACAAAAAATAAAAATGATTGGAACAAAACATGCACCAATTAATAAACTTATTTTTTTTCTTTTTAATTTTATTTCACATATTTTTATAACTCTCTTTCTATACTACTCACTAAATCATAACCTTTTTGCATAATAGGATTAATTTTAAAAACCATTTCATTAAATTATTGTTCAATTAAACTCATATTTTTAAAATCTGATTCTTTTGCACTAGGAATTGTGGTGATAATTTTGTAGTATTTTATTTTTTCTGCTAAATCTAAATATTTAGTTAATTGGTTTATTTCATAATCTGTAAAATTATTTTCATATTTTAAATATTGTTTAATTTCATAAATTAAACTATCATAATCATCACTGATGCTTTTAATTTTGTTAAATTCTTTAACATTGTTTTTCGTAGATCTGTACTCATCAAATAGATTATTAATTTCATTTTCTAATTTATTTCGTTCAAATTCTTTAACTTGTCGAAAATTCATAGTGTTATAACTACCTTTACCACCAATTTCATCAGGTTCTATTTCATAACCTGCTTTTGTTAAATAATTAGCATGATAATTATTAAATTTTTGTAGTTGTTTTTTGCCCCCAAAAATACGATTATTACTAATTATGTATCTTTCTTCATTGAGTTTTTTTGAAAAAACTTTACTAATTGGAATAAAACCAAAATGAATATGGGGTGTTGTTTCGTCCATATGAACTGTTGAATACAAATACCCCATATCTGTTTTAAGATTATTTTTCATTCATTGTTTCATAAAATTTATTTCAATATTAACTCATTCATTGATTTAATTTATAATAATTTATACTTTCAGGAATTAATTGTCCCATTTTACGCGTATCTATTTTTTTGTCCCATACTTGAATATCTGTAAATTGACATATTCCCATTTTTTCAAATCATTCTTGTCTTGTTGCTGGCAAAACAACTTCTATGTAAGTATTGTGTTTATTACAAAAATCTTTAAAAGTTGATTTTTGTGCTTCACTATATTTTTGTTGTTGCTTATTTCAATCTTCTTCTATATTTTTTAATAATTCAAATCTTTTATTATTTGTTAACTCAAAACCTTTATCATTTATAATTTTTTCTTTTTTATCACCAACATAATAAAAATTATATTTTGTAAATTCAGGATTAACATTTTCAGGTACTTTAATTCTAAAATTATGTCGTATTAATTTATCAACTGTACCACTTTTGTATTTTTTAAAAGTTGCAATGGGTGGTGATGACTTAAATTTATTTTCTTTTTCCATCTTTTTATTTTCCTTTTTTGGAATTTTTTTTCTTTAAAATTTATTAAATTTAAAAAGCTAAAATTATTACTCATCATACATTTTGGCTTTGCCAAAATATTTCAAAAATTTCATTTTTATTTTGTCTAATTAATAATCTTTTTTTAGAAATTTATTACCATTAAAATATTTTAAATTTTCTTGATATATTTGTTTTAGTTCTGCTTTTTTAATTAAAACTTGCCTATCCATTTCTAATAAAAAAGGGTGGATTTTTTTAAACTAATCTCACCCTCAATTTTTTCATCTTTATTTTTAATATAAAAGTTTTGATTTTTAAAAATTGTAATAAAACAATAATCTTTGTTATATTGTAATTTAAAATATTTGCTATTTATATTAATGCTTGCATAAGGATACAATAAATTTTTTATCCTTAACTCAATTCATTTATTGCCTTTAATAGACTTCTTGCATAACCTAGTTATTTTAAAATTCCTATAAAATATATTTAAAATAGAAATTATAGGAATCTAAAATTATGAAATTTGATAAATTTGATTTTATTAATGATAAAGAATTATTCCGATTAACAGGAATAAAACAAGCCACTTTTAATAAAATCAAATTTATCAAATTTCATAATTTTAGATTCCTAGAATTTCTATTTTAAATATATTTTATAGGAATTTTAAAATAACTAGGTTATGCAAGAAGTCTATTAATTAAATAAACTCGGTTAGTTTTTTCACTTAATTGTTTTAAATTATAAGTTGAATAAACTAATTCACTTGTTGGTTTACCATCCTTAGTTAAAACAGTACCTTTTAATTTATCAGTTAATAAAGTTGTAAAACCTAAACTAGTAGCATTTGCACCAAAAATAGCACCAACTTTATCATTTCCTTGTTCTCTAAATATTTCAAATGGTAAATAACCTTTACCTTTTGATTTTTCAGACCAAAAAGTATCATTAGACTTATTGCATAACCTAGTTATTTTAAAATTCCTATAAAATATATTTAAAATAGAAATTCTAGGAATCTAAAATTATGAAATTTGATAAATTTGATTTTATTAATGATAAAGAATTATTCCGATTAACAGGAATAAAACAAGCCACTTTTA
>NZ_MQTY02000008.1:0-20802 GCF_016082285.1 Spiroplasma sp. Moj | reverse complement strand
GCTGTGTTAAAATTTTTAAAAGACTAACTGGTCTAAAATGTATATGGTACCTCACATTNTNAAATNATTTTATTNTTTTAAAAAATATTTTTAATAATATTAATAAAAAAATGTAAAACACATAATAGCGTTTTACAAATTAAGATCAATCAATTTCACTTGGTTTCTTTAGATGTGTATTTTTTTTAATTTTGTCAATTAATCCATTACGAACATGAATAACTGTATTAGCAATATCAGCAATATTTGGGTTATGCGTAACAATAATAACCGTTGTTTTATATTTTTTATTAACATCAACTAAAATTTCAAGTACTTTTCGACCCATTTCTTCATCTAAAGCTCCTGTTGGTTCATCGCCAAATAAAATATCTGGATTTTTTGCTAATGCTCTAGCAATTGAAACCCGTTGTTGTTGTCCCCCTGACATTTGGTGAGGATATTTGTTCATTTGTTCTTCCATTCCAATTGTCTCAAAAATATCTTTAATTGTCATATTCTTATTTTTGTTTTTACTTAAATTTTCCCCAACTTCAGCATTTTCTTTGGCAGTTAAATTAGTTAATAAATTATATTGTTGGAAAATAAAACCAACATTATCTCGTCTAAATTTTGTTAAATCAACATCTTTTAATAACGATAAGTTATAGCCAATAACAAAAACATCACCACTTGAAACTTTATCTAAACCTGAAATAATGTTTAGTAATGTTGTTTTTCCTGATCCAGAAGGACCTAGAATAACAATAAAGTCTCCTTTTTCTAATTTTAAATTAATTCCTTTTAAAACTGGTGTTTCAACTTCCCCAGTAATATATGATTTTTTCACATTAACTAGTTCAATTACATATTTATTTGTATCTGGTTTACTATTTGTTGTTGAAATAATTTCCCCTTTTAGAATTCGTTTTGAATATAACTTTGTTTGTTTCTTTTGCTCTTTTAACTTTTGTTTAAATTCTTTAACGGCAGTATAATCAACTTTTTCTTTTGGTTCCTTGTCATTTGGTTTTTTTGCTTTAGCTTCTTTTCCATGTGGTTTTGTTTGGTCTGTACTAGGTACATCTTTAATTTCAGCCATCTTGTGTTGTGCCTCCCCTTTAAATACTAAAATGCATTTTACAATTATTTTTTATCATAATAATATCATAACAAAATTATTATAATTTTATCAATTTATTTAAGATATCTTGCCCTTATTCTTTAAGTAAACTTTTTAAATCACTTACTCTAATATGATATTTTTTGCGGCAAAAATCACATGCAATTTCAATTTCACCATTATTTATTAAAATTTCATTAAGTTGCTCATCACCTAATAATTTTGCTGATTCTAAAGCTTTTTCGTATGAACAACTACATTCAAATTTAATTTCATCAACTTCTAACACTTTGGCATTTTGATCAATGAGTTTAAAAATATTAATTAAATTATCTTCAGCAATTAATTTATGACTAATGTTTTCTAAATTTTCAATTTTTTCTTCTAAATAGTCAATATCTTCTTCTTTATGTTCTGGTAACAACTGTGCGAAAAAACCAACTGCTTTTGCAATTGTATTATCTTCATTCATTTTAATTGAACATGCAATAACTGATTTAATTTGTTCACTTTGTGCTAAATAATAAGTAAAATCTAAATTAATTTCACCAGAAATTAATTGAATTTGACCTGAGAAACTTTCTTTCATTCCTAAATCTTTCATTACGCGTAAATAACCATTTGTACCAACTACTTGGGAAATAACATTATGTTCACGATCAATTTCATCAACATCAAATTGTGGATTAGCACAAAATCCTCGTACTTTATGACCAGTATATTCTGCCATAATCGTTCCAATTGGACCATTTCCATTAATAATACTTGTCATTTTATCAGTTGCATTTTTCATATCACTACCAATTAAAATAGTGGCTAGAACAACTCTTGACAACACAATTGTTGCAAGCGGATTAGTTGCATGTAATTTAATAATATCGTTTAATGATTTAATTGCATCAACAACTGTCATTTTAACATTATGAACATTACTAATTGCTTTCGTTACTTTGTCCATTCCTTTAAACTCCTTTATAAATTTCTTTCCTTTGCAATTATAGTATAATCATCGTTAAAAGTAAAACAAAAAGTAGACTTAATTAGTCTACTTCTTATTTGGATCATTATTTTTATCATCTTCTGGGTGATCTTTTTTTCGTTCTTTTGGTTTAACTTCTAAAATTTCACCTTTTGCTTTTTTTTCTTTATGCTTTGCTGCACGTTCTTTTTCATGAATTACTTCATCAGGTAATTTATGATATTTATCAATATATTCAATTTGTTCTGCCGTAATTGTTTCTAATATTTTTAAACTTTCAGCAATTAAATTTAATAAACTACGATTTTCAGAAATTAATGCTTTTGCTGTTACATAACAATCATCTAAAATTTTACGAACTTCAGTATCAATTTTAGCCGCAATATCTTCTGAATAACGTTTTCTTGTTCCAGTATATTCATCTTTTGGTGATTCAAATTGAACTAATCCTAAAGAACTCATTCCATATTCAGTAACCATATGACGTGCAATATTAGTTGCTTTTTCTAAATCATCATGTGCTCCTGTTGTTATTTTTGTTTTTCCAAAAATAATCTCTTCTGATGCACGCCCACCTAAATAACCAGTAATTGTCGCATATAAGTTCTCTTTACTATGAAACATTGTTTCTTCTTTTGGTGTCATAATTGTATAACCACCTGCTTGTCCACGTGGAATAATAGTAACTTTTTGAACTTTGCTAGCTGCTTCTAAACGTAAACCAATTAGAGCATGACCAGCTTCATGATAAGAAACAATATCTTTATCCATTACTGAATATTTACGTGATTCTTTTGCTGGTCCCCCAACAACACGATCAATCGCTTCATCAATAATATTAACAGTAATAATTTTTAAATTCTTACGAACACATAAAATTGCTGCTTCATTTAAAACATTCTCTAATTGAGCTCCAGAAAATCCTGGTGTTCTTTCCGCGATTCGTCTAAAATCAACCTCTGTTGAAACTGCTTTATTTCGAGCATGTAATTTTAAAATTGCTTCTCGTTCATTAATATCTGGTAATGAAATTTGAATCTGGCGGTCAAAACGCCCCGGTCTTAATAAGGCAGAGTCTAATACATCAACTCGGTTTGTTGCTGCCATAACAATAACTCCCGTATTAGTTCCAAAACCATCCATTTCAACTAATAATTGGTTCAATGTTTGTTCATTAGTACCACTCCCAATTGAAACAGTTCTTTTTCGACCAACAGCATCAATTTCATCAATAAAAATGATACATGGTGCAGCTTTTTTAGCTGCAATAAACATTTCACGAATTCTTGAAGCACCAACTCCAACAAACATTTCTTCAAATTCAGAACCTGAAATTGAAAAGAATGGAACACCAGCTTCTCCAGCAACAGCTTTTGCTAATAAAGTTTTTCCTGTACCTGGTGGTCCTTCCATTAGAACTCCTTTTGGAGCACGAGCACCCATACTTGAATATTTTTGTGGATTCTTTAAATAATCAACTACCTCAACTAACTCTGTTTTTTCTTCATTAATTCCTGCAACATCAGAAAATTTAACAGTGGATTGAATTTGACGTGCTTTATTTTTCCCCATTGAAAAGGGATTAGCACCTGACATCCCACCAGACATTTTTGATAAACGAGCAATCATAAAGACGGCGATTCCCATTATTAATAATCATGGTACTAATTGTATTAACATCGCTTGTCACATTGGAACAAACTCACGGTCAACTGAAACAAGACCACCTTTTAATTTATTTTTAAAATTTTCATCTCATGTATTTGTTGGTATTTTGTCCTTGTAAGTATAAGCTCTAAAACCTTCACGGTTTCATTCCGAACTATAGCGAACAGTTTTGATAACACCACCCTCAGAATATCGAATTACTCCTTCTATAACTACAGTATTTTTACCAACATTAGCCTTAATAGTAATTTCATCAATATTTTGATTGTTATAATTTTGAGTATTACCAATTTTTTGCATATCTCCTTCGCTAATTTTTGTAATATCTGATTTTATTCATAATACAATTGTTAAAATAATCAAACCAATAAAAATTAACGAACTTATAATTGCAAATCACATTCTTTTTTTATTCATAATTGTTTCCTTTCTATTAAGACTTTTAAAATTAATCTTTTTCGGTCATTTGAAACAATGAACCAATTCTAGACTATTCTATCATAAAAAAAAATAAATTGTATTTTTCCGCTAAAGTATTATTAATAAATTTATTAATTTTTAAATCAACTAAATTATTCGCATAAATAAGGTTATTATCCTTATCTAATACAAAATAACTTTTTCGTGCTAAAAGCGGTACTTTATTTTTGATAAATCAACGATTTAAACGCATCTTATTAATCATTGCATTTCTTAGCAAAGATAAATCGTTGGTAATTGTGATTGGTCATTGTGCTGCTGCTATCATAAAATCATACTTATTTTTAGTTCCCCAATTAATAATATTTTCTTTTCATTTTATTGGTAATCCAGTTGTTGATGTTATTTGAATTGTTGTTAATTCTAAAAGTTCATTATTAACAATTTCAACATTATCATATGATTTAATTAAAGAATATCTTGAATTAATTTTAAGAATAATATTTGGTTTTAAACTTTTTAATTCCTTAATTATTTCATCTAAAAACTTTCTTTTTTTATTCCTAATTAAATAAACAACCTTATTAATTTTAAAATAATTAAAAATAATAATTTTTTGCAACTGAATATTATTAAGAGCATTAAAACTAGTAACATTAATTTGCCCAAAATTTTTAATCAAATAATTTTTTGCAACTAACTTTAATTGTTCATTTTCCTTATTTTTTTCCTCAATTTCTAATAACATATCTTGTAAATTAATATCCTGAATTTCATTACGAATAATATTTCGATTATAAATCGCTAAGATATTAGTTGAATCAATTGCATAATTAATTTGCTGATGAAATAAATATTCAATAATTTCTTCTCTTGATATTTCTAACATAATCCGCAATATTTTTAGTTTTTTGTTAAACAATTGAGAATAATAATAACTAGTTTTATTTAGACCATAATATTCAACAATCCCATTTCGTTGTTTTTGCAAAATATATGTTTCAATATGATCAGTCAAATTATGGGCAATTAAAACACCCTGGCAACAATATTTTTCACTAATTTGTAAAAAAAAATCATATCGTATGCTACGAGCAACTGCTTGAAAATTATGAGAATTAGTCTGATACTGTTCATAGTCTTTCGCTGTCACTTTTTTTACATAGACCTTAATATTTCGTTTTTGGCAATATTCAACAACAATTTGTTCATCATAGTCACTATCTTTTCGCTTCTGGTAATTTACCAAACATACAATGAAATTATTAATATCTAACTCTGAATTATTATAAATATTGTCAAGTAAAAACATACTATCCGGACCACCAGACACCCCGATAACATATTTTTCATTCTGTTTTAAAAGTTTAGTTTCCATTTCTATCACCTATTTTCGAAATAATTTTAAAACTTGTTCTGTATAATGATAATTCTTATTATGAACAATGATTGGTTTTTCAACAATAAGGCCTGCCCCACTTTGAAAACGAGCTTCAATTAAAACATTATTTGCTTCACTTTCTACAAAAGGATGAATAAATTGTAGTCGCTTAATATTAAAACCATACTTAATTAATAATGCAGTAATTTCTAATAATCTTGTTGTACGATGAATAATCGTAAAATACCCTCGATTTGCAACTAATTTCTTAGCAGCAAAAATAATCTCTTCTAATATGACATCTGTTCCATGGCGTGCTGGAATTAATAATTTATTTTTTTCATTTAATTTTGCTCCATCAATTTTAAAAAACGGCGGCTTGCAGACAATTAAATCATATTTAACATTAGCATTAGTTTTAACATATTAATTAATATCATTATGAATAATTTTAATCTGTTCAATTTTATGATTTAATGCAACATTTTCTTCTGCTAATTGTACAGCTTCTTTTTGCAATTCAATGCCAGTAATTGGTGCTGAAGTTAAAGTTGATAAAATTAACGGAATTACCGCATTAGTTAGTACCAATATCTAAAATATTTTTTATTTTTGTATTTAATGTTGCAAAACGAGCCAGTAGGACTGTATCCAATGAAAAATTAAACATATCAGTTCGTTGGTTAATTTTAATTCCCTCATAATCTAATAAATCATTTAAAACTTTCACTTTACACCTCGTTATATCAATCAATCAATCCCTTTTCTAAAATTAATTCTTTATTTAAATTTTCCAATAATAAATTGGCAATAGTATAACAAATTTCAATTAACTTGCTATTTTTATGATTTAGTTTTTGAATTAAATCTTGATTTGTAATTTGATATTTTTCTCATTCTTTCTTTTTTAAAACATTAGCAATTGCTAAAAAAAATTGGCGGCATTCAACACTATCATAATTATTTAACTGACGAATAGGAATAAAGTTATTTATCGAGTTACTTGCAAAATTGTTAAAAAAGGTAGAAATAAATTCATTTTTAAAATCATCAACTTCTAATAAATCAGTTGTATTTTCTAAAATAATATTTAAACAACGTGATTTAATAGTATCAATAACATTTGTTTTATTAGTTGTTAACAAAAAAGCGTATGTATTTTTACTAGGCTCTTCTAAAAATTTTAACAATGAATTAGCCGCTTCTAATGTTAATAAATCAATACCATTAATAATATATACTTTTATTCCTGTTTGTTCTAACGCAGAATAATTAAAGGTTTGAATAATTTCTTGAATTGCTTTTTTTTTGATTGTTGTTTTAAAATCACCTTTAATTTTTAAATCATAATAAGTTTTATTATTAATGCGGTGACAAATATCACATTCACAATCTGCTCCTTGTTTTTTTAAACACAATAAAAATCTAATAACTTCTGTTGTAAATTTTTCTAATTTAACTTTATTATTGCAAGAAATCAAAAGTTGATTTGATAAATTATTTTTTAAAATTAAATTTTTAAATAGTGTCATTTTCTCAACATCATTTTTTGTAAATAAATTATCCATTTTCTTTGTCCTTTATTTTTTGAATAATTTCATCAACATAATAATATACTTGTTCTAATACTTCATTCACTGGTTTACTAGCATCAATAACTTTAATGCGATCTGCATTTTCACTAATTAAAACTTGATACCCTTCATATACCTTCTTGTGAAACGAATTTTTTTCTAAATCAAGACGGTTCATTTCAACCTCATTTCGAACTTTCATTCTTTCACTTGCCATTGTTGGTTCAATATCAAAAAAAAGAGTTAAATCTGGCTTTGTTGTGCCCAAAACAATGGATTGTACTTCATCTAATGTTCGAATTCCTAATCCACGAGCATATCCTTGATATGCTGAAGTAGAATCCATAAAACGATCACAAATTACAATTTCTCCTCGTTTTAACGCCGGCAAAATATCTTCAACAACATGTTGCCTACGAGCAGCAATATATAATAAAACTTCTGTTCATGGGTCCATTCCTAAATTATGTTTACTTAAAATAACATTTCTAATTTGCTCAGCAATTTCATTGCCCCCTGGTTCTCGTGTTAAAACAACTTGATATCCTTCTGACCGTAATTTTTCTTTTAATAATTTTGAAATCGTTGTTTTCCCAGAACCATCAATTCCTTCTAATGTTATAAATAGCATCATTACACTCCCTGTTCTTAAACATCTTTACGTCCTTCTAAAGCTTGTCTTAATGTTACCTCATCAATATAATCTAAGGAACCACCAATTGGTATCCCTTGGGCTAAACGTGATATTTTTATATTAAAAGGTTGCAAAAATGTTTTTAAGTATTGAGCTGTTACTTCTCCTTCAAAAGTAGCACCAACAGCAATAATCACTTCTTTTATAATTTTATCATTCATTCGGGATTCTAACGCAGAAAAAGTTAATTTATCTGGTGTAATGCCATTTTTTACATTAATTTCACCATTTAAAACATGATAAACTCCATTAAAAACTTTTGTTGCTTCAATTTTTATAATATCAAAAAAATTGCTAACAACACAAAGCTTTGTTTGTTCACGTAAATTATTATGGCAAAAGAAACAAACATTATTTTGCATTAATGTTGAACAAATTGAGCATTGATGATAATTATTTTTGATTTCATTAAAAACATGCTCTAATGATTCCAATAATGATGGTTTAATAATTAATTTATTAAAAATCCTTTCTGCAGTCTTTTTACCAACACCTAAAATAGTTTTTAATTCCATAATTAATTCTTCATAGTTCATTTCAAATCTCCAATCAATTATTCTACTATCTTAATGTTATCAAAAATTTGTTTACCAGTTTCAAGAACATCTTTATGTTCTTCATAGTTATCAATTTGTTTAACTAATAAATTTTGGTAAAACTCTTCAACATCAATTAATGTTGGTTTTGGTAATTTATTTGCTTGTCTAATTTTAACATAATCATTGCGAACACTAGTTCACTCAGTTTCACTTAAGGCAATAATAATAAAATCAAAATCAAATGCTTGGAAAATCTTATTGCGAAATTCTCAATTACACATTTCAAAACTAATTCAATTTGCTTCTGGTTTTGTATTAGTTACAATAATCAGTCCTTGTTCTGATGCAGCCGCATATTTAACATCATAGAAACTAATTAATTTATCTAATTGAACTACTTTACCTTTTTCGTTAATTAATTCCATAAATTTATTTTTAAATTTTTCTCGCTTTTCTTTACTAGCTTTAATTAAAATATTAAAAATTTGATTATTAGAATAATTAATATTAGAAAATTCATAGATATTAACTTTATTTTTCATATCGTCATGATATTTTTGTAAGTCAGTTATGCCTTCTAATTCTTTTCCATAAAAAATTTGCTCTGATCCAACTGACTGAAAACTTTCTTTTTCCTTTGTTTGTTCAAAATTAGTTTGAAGATCATTTTTATCTAATATTATTTTATCTTGTTGTGGTTCTATGTTACTAAAAGAACTATCATTATGTTCTTCATCATTAAATAATGAAAAATTATGAAATAATGGTTGGTTATTAGGTAATTTCGGTTCTTTTAAATGAATTATTTCATCATTGTTTTTTAATGGTATCACTTGATCTTTTTCATAATTATTTTCTATTATTTCTATATTTTTAGAAATTTGTTCTATTTTATCATGATTAATTTCTCTTTCCTCTGTATGCTCTAAAATCACTAAATCACTTAATTTTAAATTCTGTAAATTCTTAGTATTATTTTCAAAAATTGCTAAAGATTTTAATAAAATTAATTCAAAATACATTTCTTGTGTTTTACTATTTCGCATTTTGCTTGCTGCTTCAGTAAACAAATCAAGTAACATAATTAATTCTTTTGAACTTAATTGTTCAGCAAATTCTTTTGCTTGTTTTTCTGATAATAAATTTAAAAAAATTGAATTATTCGTTTGTTTAAACTCAAAAATTTCTTTTAAAATATTTAATAAATTTAATGTTAAAATTTCAAAATCAGAACCTGCTTGATAAATTTTTTTACTAGCCATTAAAACTTCTGTTGTTTTATATTCTAAAATATCTTTTAATAATTTTAATTTAATGGTTTTTGAAACTGTTGCAAAAATAATATTTACATTTTCTAAGGTAACATTTCGATCAGAAAACATAATTACTTGTTCTAAAATACTTAATGAATCGCGAGCACTACCATCAGCCAAAAGAGCAATTTCTTTAATCGCAGCCAAATCATATTTAATTTCCTCTTTTTGTAAAATATTAATAATATTATTTTCTAATTCAACTTTTGAGATCTTACGAAAATTATATTGTTGACAACGTGAAATAATTGTTGCAGGAATCTTATGACTTTCAGTTGTTGCTAAAATAAAAACAACATGTTGTGGTGGCTCTTCTAATGTTTTTAATAATGCATTAAAAGCTGAATTAGTTAACATATGAATTTCATCAATAATATAAACTTTATATTTTGTCATCGTAGGAAGTAACTGAACGTTATTTCTAATTTCTCGAATTTCATCAACACCATTATTTGAAGCAGCATCAATTTCAAATACATCAACTGCTCCGGCGCGGTTTATTTCCTGACAACTAGCACATTCATTACACGGATTTCCTTTATCTAAATTAATACAATTAATTGCTTTTGCAAATATTTTTGCAATCGAAGTTTTCCCTGTCCCAGGTGGTCCTGAAAATAAATATGCATGCGAAAATGTATTATTTATAATTGCATTTTTTAAAGCTTTTCTAATTTCAATTTGTCCAACAATTTTATCAAAATTATTTGGTCGATATTTACGATATAAAGAAATATAATCCATTTTTTATACTCCCGTCCAATATTATTGTTATAATAACTTTATTTTACTCCTTTAATTACAAATATTCTATCTTAATTGTTCAAAAAATTTCTTCATTAAATCTTTTAAAATCATATTTTCCTCATGTTTTCTAACATGTTGAACTTTTAATTTTGAAATATCAAAAGTATGATTAGACTTTAAAAAACCATATTTTTCATTTGATAAATAATAATTAATAACTTTAATTCCTGAATTAATTATTGCTCCTAGGCACATCATACATGGTTCAACAGTAACTCATATTGAACAATCACTAATTTTATTTGTTCGTTTTTTTCGACATGCTTGATTTAAAGCATAAATCTCAGCGTGTGTTGTTACTGAATTTTTTGTTGTTTTATTATATCCAATGGCAATAATTTTACCATTTTGGTCAACAACTAATGCAGAAATTGGAACATGTTTTTTCTTATATGCTCATTGTGATAACTTATATAATTTATTGAAAATTAATGTAGTATCTGTCATAAAGTCACCCTTATCATAAAAAATGTCATTACACATAGTCCTTAGTCTTATGACTGCTACCTTCCGGTCCTGACCAATTTCAAATGTAACTATTGTAATGACATAAGTAATTATAGCATAGAATTTTATTTTGCATATCCTTTTTATTAAAAACTGCAATGTTTCACGTGAAACATTGCAGTTTTTTGGTTTTTCTTTTCCTTGCCTGTTTAAAATGTTTCACGTGAAACATTTTAAACAATAACAGTATGACCTTGAAAATAAGGCTGCAATTTTTTTGGAATTGTAACAGTTCCATCTTCATTTTGATAATTTTCTAAAATGGCAGCAATTAAACGATCAATTGCTAAACCTGATCCATTTAAAGTATGAACATATTTTATTTCATTATTATCATCACGATAACGTAATTTCATCCGACGTGCTTGAAAATCAAGACAATTTGAACAAGACGAAATTTCCCGATATTTATTCTGACCATGCATTCATACTTCTACATCATATGTTTTTGTTGAAGAAAATCCCATATCACCTGAACACAACAAGATTACACGGTATGGAATTTCTAATAATTGAAGAATATTTTCTGCATCTAATACCATTTTTTCTAATTCTTCAAATGAAGCTTCTTCGATAGTAAACTTAACCATTTCAACCTTTTTAAACTGGTGTAAACGAATAATTCCTTTTGTATCACGTCCAGCAGAACCAGCTTCCTGACGAAAACATGGTGTATAAGCAGTATGATAAATTGGTAACTGATCTTTCTCCAAAATTTCTTCACGGTATAAATTAGTTACTGGTACTTCTGCAGTTGGAATTAAATATAAATTATCTTTTTCAATATAATATAAATCCTCTTTAAATTTTGGCAGGTTTCCTGTTCCATACATAATTTGTGGTTGTACTAAAATTGGTGGTTCAATTTCAATATAATATCGTTTTGCATGTTCATCTAACATAAAGTTCATTAAAGCACGTTCTAATTTAGCTCCCATTCCTTTATATACTACAAAACGTGAACCTGATATTTTAGTTCCCCGATCAAAATCAATTAAGTCTAATGCTGTCGCTACTTCTCAATGTTCTTTTACTTTCTTATGATTTGGAATTTTACCTCATTTACGAATTTCCACATTATCGTTTTCATTTTTCCCACTAGGAACTGAATCATCTGGAACGTTAGGCGTAACTTCTAAAATTGCTTTAATTTTTTCTTCAACTTTATTTAGTTGTTCATCAATTACTTCCATTTCTTGTTTAATAGTACTAATTAATTCTTTAATTGTTTGTACTTCTTGGTCTTTTTTTTCTGCTATTAAAATTCCAACTTTTTTTGATTCAAGATTTCGTTTTTCTTTTAATTTTTCTGATTTAACAATTAATTCGCGACGTTGAACTGATAATTTTTTAATATCTTGTAAATATGAAAAATCATTATGCCGGCGGTTTAATTTCTTCATTATTTCGTTAAAATTTTCAACAATTTTTTTCTGATCTAACATTTTTATCTTTCTCCTTCAATGCTAATTTTCTTTTTTAAAATTTTAATAACTTCTAATTTATCATCTTGTTCTAATCGCATAATTTTAACACCCGATGTTGTTCGGCCAAATAATGGAATTTGTTCTAGCGAAACACGAATAATATTTCCTTTTTTTGTTCCTACTAAAATATCTTCATAACCATTTACAGCTTGAACAAATTTTAAATATCCTGTTTTATCTGTTAAGTTCATTGACTTAACACCATTAGTATTTCGCCCTGTCAAACGATAATCTTCAATTGCTGTTTTTTTCGCATAACCATTTTCAGTTACTGATAAAACATATTTCGCAGACCGTCCTGAACTCACCCCAATGGTTTCTCCAACAACATCGTTAGCAATTCCTTTAACCCCTACTGATTGTCGTGTCATTGGCCTAATTTCTTCTTCATTAAATCGAATTACTTTTCCAATATTATTTCCAATAATAACATCATCATGTCCTTTTGTAATAATCACGCTTACTAATTCATCATTATCTTTTAACTCAATTGCTACTTTTCCTGTTTGACGAATTTGATTAAATTCACTTATCTTTGTTTTTTTAATAAGACCTTTTTTTGTCACAAAAAATAAATTATCCTCTGTTGAAATTGACTCATCTATAGCAATAATTGTTTGAATGCTTTCTGTTTTATCAATTGCGATTAAATTAATAATTGGTAACCCCCGTGCATGTCGTGAATATGTTTCAATTTGATAAGCTCGTAATTTATACACTTTTCCAAAATTTGAAAAAATTAATAATGAGTCAATACTATTAGCACTAATAATTTTCTTTAAACTATCTTCAATATTTGCTAAACCAATAATCCCTTTTCCACCACGATTTTGTAATTTAAAAGTATCATCAGCTACTCGTTTAACATAACCATCTTGTGTTAACATAATTAAAATGTCTTCCCGGCGAATTAATTCTTCTGGATCAATTTCTGTTAACTCTTCCTTAATAATGTGACTACGCCGCTCATCACCATATTTTTTCTTGATTTCTGTTAATTCCGTAATCATAATGTCAATTTGTTTTTCACTATTATTAATAATCTCTTCTAATTCAGTTATTGCTACTTTAATATCTTTAATTTCATTAATAATTTTTTCAATTTCTAATCCAGTTAATCTTTGTAAGCGCATTTCTAAAATTGCTCGTGCTTGTTCAACTACCAAATTAAATTTATTAATTAAAGCATTTGATGCAATCTGTGTTGTTTGTGATTGTTTAATAATTGTAATTACTTCATCAATATTATCAAGCGCAATTTTTAATCCTTCTAAAATGATTAAACGATTACGATTTTTCTTTAATTCAAACTGACTACGTTTAATAATAATATCAATTTGATGTTCAATAAAATATTTTAAAATTTGTTTTAAACCCATTACTCTTGGTTGGTTTTTGTATAATGCTAAAATATTTAACGAAAAATTAGTTTGAAGTGGTGTTAATTTATATAACTTATTTAAAATAACATTTTCTTGAGCATCACGTTTTAATTCTAAAACAATACGAACCCCCTCCATGTTTGATTCATCACGAAGATCACTAATTCCATTAATAATTTTGTCGCGAATTAATTCTGCAATTCGTTCCAACAATTTTGCTTTATTAATTTGATATGGAATCTCTGACACAATAATTCGTCTTTTATTATTATTTTCTTCAATATCAATTTTTGAACGAATTGTAATTGCTCCATTTCCTGTTTCATAAGCTTTAATTAAGCCGTTTCCAGCCGTAATTAATGCTCCCGTTGGAAAATCAGGTCCTTTAATAATTTTCATTAATTCAACAGTTGTTATTTCAGGATTTTTTGTTACCGCAATAACACCATCAATTACTTCATTCAAATTATGAGGTGGAATATTAGTTGCCATTCCAACAGCAATTCCACTAGCACCATTAACTAATAAATTTGGAAAATATCCTGGTAAAAAAGTCGGTTCTTCTTCACTGCCATCATAATTGTCAATAAAAATTGTTGTTTCTTTTTCAATATCTTTGATTAGTTCACCAGCAATTTTACTAATTTTTGCTTCCGTATATCGCATTGCCGCTGGAGCATCACCATCCATTGAACCAAAATTTCCATGCCCATCAATTAAAGGATAACGATAAGAAAAATCTTGTGCCATCCGAACCATTGCTTCATAAACAGCAGTATCACCATGTGGATGATATTTCCCAATTACTTCACCAACAATTCGAGCTGATTTCTTATGTTGTTTATCGTAAGTCATTTTTAAATCTCACATTGCATAAATAATACGGCGATGAACTGGTTTTAATCCATCACGAACATCAGGAATTGCACGTGAAACAATAACTGACATTGCATAATCTAAAAAGCCATTTTTCATTTCATCAGCAATATCAATATCACGAATTTTACCATCATAATCATATCCATCATTTTCTGATTTCATCATTATATCTCCCTTCTAGACATCTAAATTTTTAACATATTTTGCATTTTCACGAATAAATTTTTTTCGTGGTTCAACATTTTCACCCATTAATTCATTACAAATTAAATTTGCTTCAAATGCATTATTAACAGAAACTTTCAATAATAAACGCCGTTCTGGATCCATTGTTGTTTCTCATAATTGTTCTGGATTCATTTCTCCTAATCCTTTATAACGTTGAATTGTATAATTTTTATTTTGTTTTAATAATTCTTCTTTATAAAGTTCTAATTCATTATCACTATAAGCATATTGAATCTGATTACCATTTTGAATTTTGTATAGTGGTGGTTGAGCAATATAAATATTGCCATTTTCAATCAAATCTTTCATATAACGATAAAAAAATGTCAATAATAAAATTCGAATATGTGCACCATCAACATCAGCATCAGTCATAATAATTACCTTTTGATAACGTAATTTTTTATCATTAAAATTATCTTTAATACCTGCTCCTAATGCGGTAATAATTGAATTAATTTCATTATTTTCAAATATTTTAATTTGTTTTGCTTTTTCAACATTTAAAATTTTTCCTCGTAATGGTAAAATTGCTTGAAATTTTCGATTTCGACCAGATTTAGCACTTCCACCAGCAGAATCCCCTTCAACAACATAAAGTTCAGCTATTTTAGCATCTTTTGTTTCACAATCTGCTAATTTACCTGGTAATGAAAAACTATCCATTACGGTCTTACGACGTGTTGTTTCTTTTGCACGTTGTGCAGCAATTCTTGCTTTTAATGATAAACTTATTTTTTCAATATTTTTTTTTGCATCTTCTGGATTTTCTAACAAATAACTACTTAATCCTTTTCCAACAATATTAGAAACAATTTTTTTAACTTCACTATTTCCTAACTTTGTTTTAGTTTGACCTTCATATTGCGGATCCGGATGACGAATAGAAATTATTGTTGTCATTCCTTCTTTAATGTCATCTCAAGTAAATTTATCTTCGTTACCTTTATTATTTTTATTAATATTTTTAAAATAATTATTTATTTCACGAACAATGGCTAATTTAATACCTTCTTCGTGGGTTCCACCCTCATGGGTATTAATGTTATTACAAAAAGAAAAAATATTTTCTGAATAATTGTCATTATATTGTAACCCAAATTCAACAACAATATTATCTTCTATTCCTTCAACATAAAAAACATCGTTTAGTGGCGTACCAATTGTTTTATTTAATTCTAAAACATAATCTTTAATTCCATTATTAAATTGATAAACAACCATTTTTTCTTCATCATCTTCTCGTAAATCAACTAATGATATTTCTAATCCTTTATTTAAAAAAGCTAATTGTTTAATTCGATTTTGAATTGTTGAAAAACTAAAAATTATTGTTTCTTTAAAAATCTTTTCATCTGGTAAAAAAGTTACTGTTGTTCCAGTTTCTGAAGTTGAACCAACTTCTTTAATTGGTGTTAAAATTTGACCACCATTATGAAACTCCATTACATATTTTTTATTATTTTTTCTAACTTCAACTTTTAAATATTTACTTAAAGCATTAACAACACTAGCTCCTACTCCATGTAAGCCACCAGAAATTTTATATGTATTTGAATCAAATTTTCCTCCTGCATGTAAAATAGTAAAAACAGTTTCTAATGTTGAAATTTTTGTTTTTGAGTGAATTTCAATTGGAATTCCACGGCCATTGTCAACAACTGTAATTGATTCATCTTTATTAATGATAATTTTAATTTTATTAGCAAAATTAGCTAAAACTTCATCAATTGAGTTATCAACAATTTCTCAAACTAAATGATGTAAGCCTCTAGCATTTGTCGCCCCAATATACATCCCTGGTCGTTTTCGAACTGCTTCTAAACCTTCTAAAATTTGAATTGATTCTGAATTATAATTATCACCCATAAATAATTCTCTCCATTTCTGCTTTCTTTTATTTTACCATTATTACCTAATTTTAGGGCTAAATTATCAAATATATTTTTAAATATTCTAAAAAATATTTTTATATTTTTAGTGTCTAATTCAACCCTATAAAAAAGTTATAAAATAAAAAAAACTCAATAATGAGTTTTTAATATGATCGAATTGGTAAAACTAATTGTTGTAATGTTGGATCATCATTAGCAGTAATAATTAATGGTTTTGTTTCATCAATCATTTTAATTGTAATTTCTTTTGTTTTAAAGGCTTTTAAAGCATCCAAAATATACTTTGAATTAAAAGCAATTGTTTGGTCTGCTCCTTCAACTTTAAAATCTTTAATTTCTTCTTCTGTGTTACCAATTTCTTGCGTAAATGAAGTAACTAAAACTTTTTGTTCTTTTATTTTTAATGTAACAATTGTTGTCATCGCCTCATTTGATAAAACACTAGCTCGCTCAATAATTTTAATTAGTTCACGATTATTGATTGTTAATGAAGTATTAAAGGAAGTTGGAATAACTTTACTTGTATCAGGATATTTTCCTTCAATAATTTTTGTTTGAACAATTGTATTATTAATAATAACACTAACTGACTTATCAGTAATTTTCATTTTAATTTCTTGGTCATTTTCTGAAATTAAACGGCCAATTTCATTAATAAATTTTCCAGGAATAATAACATCAAAATTATAATTATTACTATAAGCAATCTTTTTACATGATAATCGAAATGAATCAGTGGCAGTAATTATTAATTCTTTATTATTTTGATCTGTTTTAATATTTAAACCATTAAAAACTATTCTTTTTTCTTTTTCTCCAATTGCAAAACTTGTTTGTGAAATAATTTCTTTTAATACTATACTTGTAAAATTTATTTCTTTACCCTCTGTTTCAAATGATAAATGTGGATAATCTGCTGAGTTTAATGTATTTAAAACTGAATCAAAAGTACTTGCTTTGATTTTAATTAAATTACCCTCAACTACTTCCAAGGTAATAAATTCATCTTCAATTTTACGAATAACTTCAACAATAAATTTATTTTTAATTAAGACACTTCCAATTCGAGTAATACTTAAATCAGTGCCCATAATTTCTGATTTAATTGATGTATCACCATCAGAAGTAGTAAAAGTAATTTTGTTTTTTTTAACTTCAATTAAAATTCCTAGTAGTGAAGGAATTAAAGTCTTTTGAGAAATTATTCGACTTACTTTCAATAATTCATCTAATATTTTATCTCTTTTAATGTTTACAATCATTTTGTTACTCCTTACTTTAGTATATTATGTAATATATAAATAAGTATATACTATATACTATTGTTAAAATATTGTTTTTTATTTATTATTATTATAATGTAGAAAATGTGGAAAACTTGATAAAGTTTTAAATAATATTATTTTTTATTAAAAAACAAGCGTGGAAAAAATTGTGTTATTTTCCTTCAATTTTTCTACGAATTGCATTTACTAAATGTTTAAATTCTTTGTTTGTGCTAATATGTGCTTCAACTTTTTTAACACTATTCATAACAGTTGTGTGGTCTTTACCACCAAACTCAGTTCCAATTCTTGTAAATGGTTCATCTAATAATGTTCGACAAAAATACATTGCTAATTGTCGTGCTTGCATTACATTACTAACTCGTGATTTACTCATCATTGCTTTGATAGTAATATTATAATTATCAGCAACAATTTGTTTAATTTTTTTAGGGGTAATTTTTTCATTGTTTTGCAGAGGAGCATTTTTAAATGCTTTTTCAACATCAGCTAATGTAATAATTTCATTTGGTTTTTTGTTCATAACAGCTAAAAATAATAATCGCTTAATTGCTCCTTCTAACTTTCTAACATCACTGTTAAAATTTAAAGCAATAAATTCTAGTGATTCTTCTGAAAATAATCCTAAGTTATTTTGATGTTTTAGTTTTTGTTCTAATATTTTAAGAGCTGTTTCAAAATCTGGTGAATCTAAACCAATACTTAAACCATATGAAAAACGAGAAATAATTCTAGATTCAAAACCACCTAGATCATCAGGATATTTATCAGAAGTAATTACAATTTGTTTATTTTTTTCAATATATGAGTTAAAAATATGAAAAAATAATTCATTTGTTTTATTGCGTTTTGCTAATAATTGTATGTCATCAATTAATAAACAGTCGTAAATATCATAAGATGTTTTAAAAGCTTCAATAATTTCATGTCCTTGATTTAAAATATCCATAGCAATTTTTCCAAACTCATCAGCTTTTAAATATTTTACTCGGTTATTTGTTTTATAAATTTCATTTACCTTATTTTCAATTGCGTGTAATAAATGTGTTTTTCCTAGTCCAGAGTCTCCATATATGAATAATGGATTTCATTTTTTTCCAAGATCTAGAGCAACTGCTAAAGCTGCTTGCATTGCTTCATGATTAGAATCTCCACGAACAAAATTTTCAAAAGTATAATTTTCATAATAAGCAATGTTATTTTTTTCTGTTAATGTATCAATTTTACTAATTACAGATGCTTGTTTATTAATATTTTTTTCTAATTCAAAAGAAATATTATATTGGATTCCAGTCAGTTTTTTTAAGATATTTTTAATTTTTTCATTTAATCCTGCTTCAAAAACACCAATTGCAATTTCTGATTTTGTTGTAATTAAGCAGTTATTATCAGATACAGTATATAAGTTTGTGTCACTAATATAGTAGTTGTAAATTTCTGGGGAAACTGATTCATCACGAGATAATATTTCTTTAACTTCAATCCATAATTCTTTTGTGTTCATTAATTTCATCTCCAATAGTTTTTATCGTTATTAATTATAAATAAAAGATGTGGAAAAGTATTAAAAAATGAGCAAAATTAATAAAAATTAATAGTTTTCCACATTAAATATTTTTTATATTATCTTTAAAAGCATTGTTTTTATTGATTATTTTTATTGTTTTCCACATTATTAACATTTTATGGTGTAAATTGTTTTTTATTGTGGAAAGTGATAAAGTTTTACAATAATATTTATTAATGTAAGTATTATTGAAAAAATTGCTAATAATAAATAAAAATATGGTATAATTATTTTACTTAAAAAATATATTTACTATTAACTCTTATTATTCTAAATAAAATAAAAAAATATTTTAAAGAGAGGAGTTATTAAGTTATGAAAAAACTATTAAGTTTATTGCCTATTGTAACAATTACAGGTAGTTCTATGATAACAGTTATAGCAGTTAATAGTTTTGAACATTTAGAAATAATAGAAAAGAAAAATAATAGAGAATATAATATAAATTATGAAAACGTTAAGTAATCAACAAGTTTTGTTGAAAAAATTTATGATTATAATAGACTTCTTGCATAACCTAGTTNNTNNAANNTNCNTATAAAATATNNTNNTAATAACTCAAACACACGCTAGAACCACATACCATATATAATATGTAGTTCACTCATAAAGGTTTGTCTGGGAACCAAAATTTTCATCGCAAAAACCGTACGGATGCTTCAAGCGAAGTCGTTATAGCCGGATTCTATTGTACTTGAAATAAATTATCGTAGAAGTCTTATAAACTGATATTTTGTTGGTTTCCTTCCCCTTTTAATTACATCGCGAGTTTTATTAATTACAAATTTGTTACATACTTTGTGAATTTTTGTTTACATTGATTTTCATTCAACGAATTAAATTCAATTTATTAAAGTTTTAATATTATAAACTAAAATGTATATATAGAATGTTAAGTTATCTTAATGCGTTAAAAAAAAAATTGACTGAAAATATTGTATGATTTACACGATTTTTTAATAAACTGTTTCCAACAAAAACCAACTCGCCAATCTTCATTCAAGTTATTATCATAAGAGACGAACTCATCTATTGTGTATATCTATTGTGTGTATGTATACATCACTCTAAAACTTGTTTCTACTCCAAATCCC
>NZ_MQTY02000079.1:0-4816 GCF_016082285.1 Spiroplasma sp. Moj | reverse complement strand
TTTTAACACCAACTGAAGCTGTGTTAAAATTTTTAAAAGACTAACTGGTCTAAAATGTATATGGTACCTCNCNNAAAAAAAAAAAAAAAAAAAANCATTACTTTGTAACGGCTTTCTCAGTATAAGCTTCAATAACATCTTGCTCTTTTAAATCATTATAGTTTTTAATTGTTAACCCACATTCAGCCCCTGTTTTGGCTTCTTTAATATCATCTTTAACATGTTTTAATGATGCCAATTCACCACTATAGACGATAACTCCATCACGTAAAACTCGAACTCGTGATTTTCGTGGAATAATACCATCAGTAACATAACAACCAGCAATAGTTCCAATATCAGAATGACGGAAAATTTGACGTACTTCCGCTTGTCCTAACACTTCTTCAACCATTTCTGGATCTAACATTCCTTCCGCTGCGGCAACTATTTCTTCAGTTAATTTATAAATAATTGTATGCAAACGAATTGCAACACCTTCATCTTCGGCTTTTTTCCGAACATGAGCTGTTGGACGAACATTAAAACCAACAATAAATGCTTGACTAGCTAAACCTAATGTTACATCACTTTCAGAAATTGCCCCAACAGTTGCTCGTAAAACATTAATTCTTACACCTGGAATATTAATTTTTAATAGACTTGCTTTTACCGCTTCAACTGTTCCTTGAGTATCAGCTTTTAAAATAATATTAATTTGTTTTAATTGTCCATCTTTAATTTGGGCTGATAAACTTTCTAACGAGAAATTTTGATTTTTATAACGTTTATTCATTGTATCAATTGTTTTTCGTTTTAAAGCAATTTCACGTGCTAATTTTTCATCTCGAAAAACCATAAAACGGTCACCAGCATTTGGTACTTCATTTAAACCATGAATAATAACTGGAGTTGATGGTCCTGCTGATTTAATTTTTTTACCACTCTCATCAGATAAATCACGAACATAACCAAAAGTATAACCAACAACTAAGGCATCTTTAATATTCAATGTTCCTGATTGCACCAATAGTGTTGCAACTGGTCCTAAGCCACGGTTTAAGTGTGATTCAAGCACTGTTCCTAACGCAAAACAATTTGGATTTGCTTTTAATTCCAATTCCATTAAATCAGCCATTAATAAAATTGTATCTAATAATTCATCAATTCCTTGTTTTTGTTTAGCACTTCCTTTAACATAAGGAGTTGTTCCTCCTCACTCTTCTGGAGTTAATTCTTCTTGTGATAATTGCATTAAAATATTATCTAAATTTACTCCAACTTTATCCATTTTATTAACAAAAACAATAATTGGTACACCAGCTGCTTTGGCATGATCAATGGCTTCTTTAGTTTGCAACATTACACCATCATCAGCGGCAACAACTAAGACAACAATATCTGTTACTGCACTCCCTCGTGCGCGCATTTGTGTAAAAGCTTCATGTCCAGGAGTATCAACAAAGGTAATCTTTTCACCATGTTTCGTTTTAATTTGATAAGCCCCAATATGTTGTGTAATTCCCCCATGTTCTGTACTTACCACATTAGTATTACGAATGTTATCTAATAGGGTTGTTTTCCCATGATCAACATGGCCCATAATTGTGACAATTGGTGGTCGTTTTTCTAACGAAGCAGGGTCATCATTAACTTCAAAACTTTCAATTAAGTTTTCATGTGTTACTGATTTTTCACGTTTAAAATCTAACCCGAATTCTAAACATAACTCTCCCAATTGCTCTTCAGTTAAAAAAATATTTTGATTTAACATTATCCCCTTACTAAAAAAGTATTTAATAATTTCACTAACGGGTTTATTAATTTTTTGGGCAAACTCAGCAATAGTTAATGCCTCATCATAAACAAAAACTCCTTCGGTAACATGTGCTTCAACCGTTTTTAATTGTGATTGAATCCGATTTCGTTGTTTTTTAGCTAATGTTTTTTTATTTTGTTTGTTATTTTGACTACTCATCTGTCCCTCCTCCTTTTTGAATTTTAAGAATTATTTAATAATGTCAGCAACCGTTGGGCAAGATGTTGGTCACTAATACCAATCATTTTAACATTATTTGTTCCTAAAGCTTGTTGGGTTAAATTGAAATCAAGGCAACTAAAATAAGGGATCTTATAATAAAAACATTTTTGTTGATATTTTTTTGCTTGCGTAGCACCAACATCACTGCTTGTTAATACTAAATAAACAGTTTTTTGTTGAATGGAAGTTAACAAACAAGCCCCTGTGATTAGTTTACCCCCTCGTTTGGCTAGACTAAGATAACTATATCCTTTTTGATCTATCATCGTTAATCTCAACCTTCACTAATTTCACAATATAACATTTCGTAAAATTGATCGGTTAACTTTGTTTTTAAAGCACGTTCTAACGCGTGAGTCTTTTTTGCTTTTTCATAAATATCTAATGTTGGTCGTAAATAAGCACCGCGCCCATTGGCCTTTCCGGTTGGATCAATAATAATTTCCCCGTTTGGTGTCTTAACAATTCGTACCAATTCTTTTTTTGGTAACATTTGTTGTGAAACAACACATTTTCGTAAGGGAATTTTTTTATGATTTGTCATCGATATCTCTCCTAGTTAATTATTTATCTTGATCATAATAATCATCATAGTCGTCATAATTAATTTCATCGTCATCATCATCTTGATTTTCAAATTGTTCACTCTCAAAATAAGAAAGATTATCTTCAATTTCTTGAATTTCATTTTCTAATACTTTAGGAGTTGATTCTGTTAAATCATCAACATGATAATTTTCTTCATCTAAAATCATTGTTTCTTCAGCCATTTGTTCTTCAATAATTTCAAATTTTTCAACTGGTAAACCGGCTGTTATATCAACAGTATTTGTTTCAACAGTGGCTTTTGATTTAATTTTATCTTTTAATTTAACTTGTAATGCACTAAGTTCATCAGTTGTTAAATTTCCATTTCATAAAATTTCAACTTGTTTCGTTAACGCTTCACTATAACTCATAATGTTTAGTTTTCATTTTGTTAACTTTGCAACTAATTTTGCGGCACTTCCACCTTTTCCAATTGCTAATGATAATTGCTCATCAGGAACAACAATGTCAGCTTCTTTTCCTTCATCATTAGTTGTAATTGAAATTACTTTTACGGGTGATAATGAGTTAATAATAAATTGTTGACTATTATCATTATAAATACAAATATCAATTTTTTCATCTTGTAATTCAGCTGTTACTTTATTAATTCGACTGCCCTTGCTACCAACACAGGCACCAATTGGATCAATATTTTCATTTGTACTATAAACAGCAATCTTACTACGACGCCCAGGATCACGAGCAATTGCTTTTACTTCAATTACTTGCTCAAAAATTTCTGGAATTTCACGTTCTAATAAACGATATAAAAAATCATTGCTTGTTCGTGAACCAGTAATTTGTCCTGCATTTTTTGATTTAACAACATCTTCTGCTAAAAAAGTAATTGGTTGGCCAACTTCAAAATGGTCAGAAAAGATCAAATTTTTTCGAGGAATATAAGCAAATGTTCGTTCGACTTCAACTAATAAGTATTTTTCTTCAGCAGCAATAACAACACCTGTCATTAAGTGCTCTTTTTGGATAATATATTCATCAAAAATTGAATCCTTTTCTGCTTCTTTAATTTGTTGTTTAATAATTTGGCCAACTTGGAAAATTGCTAATCGTGAAAATTCTTCTGAATTAACTGGTTCATAAACTTTATCATCAATTGTAATTTGCTCACCATATTTTTCTTTGGCTTCATTTAAACCAATTTCTAATAAATCATCTTCTACTTTTTTAACAACAGTTAATTCTTTTTCAACTTTAATTTGTCCTGTTTTTTGATCAATCTCAACAATAATTGTTGCTTCTGGATCAAAATGTTTTTCATAAGCCTTCCTAATTCCTTCTTTAATTGAATCTAAAATTAAATCACGACTAATTTGTTTTTCACTAACAATTTCATCAATTGTTGACAATAATTTTGCACCATCAATCATGCTATATAACATTCCTTTCTTAAAATTTAACCGCACAACGCGCAAATTTAATATTTTGATAATTTGTTTGCAAGGTTTTGCGAGCACCTTTAACAAAATAAGTAATAGTAAGATTTTGTTGCTGATCAACCATTGATAATTCACCAGTAACTTCAACTAAATTATTAACTTTTTTGTTAAATTCTAAATAAACATACTCTTTAACATGTTGTTGTAGTTCATTTCAATTTCGTAATGGTCGCTCAGCACCTGGTGTTGAAACCTCTAACAAGTATTCTTCTGAAAATAAATCAAGACTATCAACCAATTCATTAATTTCTTCACTAATAACTGTTAGGTGATCTAAATTAAGCACAGTTGTTTTATCTTCAATTAACACTTGTACAAAATTTGTGTCAAACTCTTGTAAATAATTAATTGCAAACAAAGTTAAATTTTGCTTTGCTAAATAATTTTCCAAAGCTGCCTTCAATTTTGTTTCTTGTTGTATAAAATGTTCTATTCAACACCATCCTTTCTTAATCAAACATAACTAAATTTATGGCATTAAAGAAAGAGCACGTTTGTGCTCTTTCTTGACCTGTTTTAATTACTTTATTATTATAATACCTTATTAATAAAAATGCAACAAAATTAAGAAGATAAATTAGGAAAGGTAGAATAAAAATAAAGTGTTACATCATATTTCAGTTCTTTTTTAAGATATCTTTCCCCTATATAAACAACTTATATTTGCTATAATAGACTTTTTGCATAACCTAGTTATTTTAAAATTCCTATAAAATATATTTAAAATAGAAATTATAGGAATCTAAAA
>NZ_MQTY02000078.1:0-4835 GCF_016082285.1 Spiroplasma sp. Moj | reverse complement strand
TAGATTCCTATAATTTCTATTTTAAATATATTTTATAGGAATTTTAAAATAACTAGGTTATGCANGAAGTCTAATATATNTGAGTGCACTTTCAGTTTGAATTGCATTATTTAATAGAAAATTATAAAATTAAAAAAGAAAAAAGCGAAAAAACAGTGAAACAATCAACAGGCCTTATTTTTATAAAAGTTATTTTATTTTTGTTATTATCTCCAATTTTATATTTTTGATATCTATTATCATGACCATTAGCTTATTTTTTTACTCGCTTTTGTTCATCAAGTGAGTTTACAGCGCAATTACAAAATAATAATAACAATGAATGACTAAATATTATTGTAATTATTTTGTTATGAATTTTTTGTTTATTTATTATTGCATTTTTATTTTATTCTTTATCGCAATACTTACGAATTTATCAAACATTGCCTAATGCATTACGTGGTTTATTTGGTTTAGCATGGATTATTTTATTTTTTCAGAAAGTTTTAAAAATTAAATCTTAATTATAATGAAGTAAGATAAAATAATGGTATAACAGAGAGGAAGGTTTGGATGAAAAAGAAAATTGCAATTTTAGGAGATTCACTAACTTTTGGTTATTTACCGATGGGAACTGGCAAAATGGCAGATGCTGATAATTGACCAGTAAAATTAGAAAATTTATTAACAAAATATTATCAAACAGGAGAAATTGAAATTCAAACTGATGCCCAACAAGGACGAACAATTATTAAGCCATTAATTGATTTTGGTTTTCCCCAAGATAATGGAATGGACAATTTATCAGTTTTATATCAAAAAACACATCCAATTGATTTATTCATGATTTTTTTAGGAACAAATGATTATTTTGGTTATGATGCTTATGCAAAATTAAAAGAAATCCCAGATTATCCAATTGAAACAAAAATTGTTGATTCATTAGGGGAATTGATTAATAAAATGAAAGTATTGCATAAAGATAATAAAGAAGAAGTGAATTATCATGTTTTAGTAGTTTGCCCACCAAAAGTATTAACATTGCATGATGGTGAATTGTTGACATCCTTACCAGAAGCTTATCAAAAATATTGTGCAAAATTAAATATTCCTGTTGTTAATTTACAATTATCAGCAAATCCACATCCCGAAGATCAAAATGAATATGATGGTATTCATTATACACCAATGGAAACAATGCCTGTCGCCCAAACCATTTTTGATGTTATTGTTGCAGAAAATTTATTAAATTTAAATTAATTTTAGTAACAAGCAATTAGAAAGGAATTAAACATAAATGATTATTGGTGTTTATGGTTATATTGGAGCAGGAAAAACAAGTGCCTGTGAATACTTACAAAATAAATATAATTTCACTTATTTAAATGCGGATAAAATTGCAAAAGAAATTATGCAAGAGCCAATCGTTTTGCTTTTTTTAGAGCAAACTTTTCCGGGAATAATTATTAATGGTGTTCTTAATCGTGAGAGTTTACGAACAATTATTTTTACTAATCCTCTTGCTAACAATAAGTTGAATAATTATTTATGACCAAAAGTTAATCAACAAATTATTACAATTATTAATAATAATCCAAACCAAAAATTTTTAATTGAAGCAATTGGTTTAAGCACATTAGCATTTTCTTTTACAGCAAAAATATTTATTACTGCTAGTAAAAAGAACATTATTACGCGAATTAATGCTCGTGATCAACAATCATCAGAACAAATAGAACAGTTATTAAAAATTCAAGCAACTTTTTTTAAACAGATAAAACCCGATTATAAAGTAACCACTAACAAATCACTGCCAGAACTGTACCAAGAATTAGATAAGATAATGGAAGACATATTAGGAGATGAACAATAATGCACCGTTTTGTTGCCAATCAATTAGAAAATAATTACTTTATTTTAGCTGAAGATGATGTTAAACAAATTAAACAAGTTTTGCGTTTAAGAGACCAAACACAAATTATTTGCATTTATAATGGTGAACATTATTTAACGATATTAGAAGTACAAGCACCACAAAAGTATTTATTTAAATTAATTAAAAAATTACAACAAAATCATGAAAGTCCAATTAAAGTAAGATTAATTGCAGGTCTAATTCGGAATGCAAAATGAGATTATTTATTACAAAAAGCAACAGAATTAGGAGTTAATGAAATCATTCCCTTTCAGTTTAGTCGTTGTGTGGTACAATTAAAATGTGAATATAATTTTAAAAAGATTGAACGTTGAACAAAAATTTGTAAGGAAGCAGCAGAACAATCTTACCGTAATCAAGTACCGTTCGTACATGATGTTGAAAGTGATTTAAAAGTGTTACAACAATATCAAAGTGATGTTAATCTTGTTTGCTATGAAAACGTTGCAGAAACATTATCAATAAAACAGTTTTTACAACAAGATTTTAAAACAATTACAGTTGTAATTGGCCCTGAAGGTGGATTTACTCCACATGAAATTGCGGTTTTATCTTCATATCAATATTACCCCGTTTCATTAGGGCAACGAATTTTACGAGCTGAAACAGCACCAGTTGCACTTTTAGCAATGATTATGTATGAAAAAGAATTATAGGAGAGGGCAAAGATGACAAAAGTAGTATCGATTAAAGCACTAGTTAGTGTTGCAAATATAATATTATATACAGCTTTAGTACTAATTTTTCTAATTTTAGGATTACAAAAATGAGATATTGCAGCAGTAACTGGCTACAAAATTGGCTATGTTTTAATTGGTTTTGTTATTATTATTTTTATTATTTATCATTTAGTTCGTATTCATGAGTTAAAAAAGACACCATTTCAATTATTACGTAAACATATTATTTTTATGCAAATTTTTTATATTGGTCAATATTTGATTTTTGTGATTAGTTTATTTTTTTTAATTTTAGCTAATACAAAAGTTTTAAATCCAGCCCAAATTTGTATTTTTTGATATGTATGATTTCCAACAGTCTTTGTTGGTACAATTGCTTGTTCAATCTTGGAATCAATTGTTCGTGTTGAAGAACGAATTTTTATTGTTAAAAAAAATTGACAAAATTTAGAACAATGAGCAAAAGAACAGGAAAAAAATAATACTGTTTTAACAAATGAGCAGCAAGCAAAAAAGAGCAAAAATCCTTTCTTTGATGATGATAAAAATAATAATTAGTTTATAATTAAAAAAGAGAAATTAATAACGGAAAATGAAAAAATGAAAAAAATATTAAGTTTATTAGGAGCAATAATGATTGGGACTACTATTGGATCAAATGTTGTTGCATGTATGCCTCCAAGAAATGGTGGCAACAATAATAATATTGTTGGGGACAAATTAGACTTGAATTCATTTTCTTATGATAAAATTATTGCCAAAAAATTTAGTTTAAAAAAAGATAATGCAATTGTTAATGATGAAATTAATTTAACTTCAGCAATTACAAAAGGAATTCAAAATTTATCTCCAGTATATTTGCCTTGAGATGAAGTTAATATTACGGTTAACTTTTTAAATGATAAATTTACTTTTAATCAAGTTTATGTCAAAACGGAAACAAAACCAGATGCAAAATCAGTAAAAGGTTCAGTAATGTGAGGAAATTTAGAAACAAAATCTTATGTTGATCTTCGTCCAGATTTAAAAAATTGATTATCATTAGCATCACCAACATTAGAAGTTAAAGATCCAAGTGAATTAGATGCTGTTGCTACTAAGACATTAGGTGGCCCAGCCTTTAACCAAAGTAATTTGGATGGTCTTGGCTTACAAGGAACATATCAGAAGAACAAAAACGTTATATAGTTTCAGTTAAAAGCGGTCAAAGTAACTTTTTCCAAACAAGTGAAATTATTTTTAATGTTGATATGAAATAACTAATTTACCAACACTTAACAAAAATGAAAAGTACATAGTGAGGTGCTTTTATGTTAAAGATTGGAACCATTGGTACAGGCAATATTGTGAGTGAATTTATTGATGCTTGTCGTGATGTACAAGGAGTTAAAATTACTTCCCTTTATTCACGTAGTTTAGAAAAAGCTAAATTTTTTGCTTCAAAAAATAATTTATTAGTCCATATTGTAGATAATTTTGAAGATATGTTAGATTATATTGATATTATTTATATTGCTTCACCAAATGGTTTGCATTATCAACAAGCAAATTATTTTTTGCAACAACAAAAGCATGTTTTAGTTGAAAAACCGGCAACTTTTTTTGCACATGAATTAATTGAATTAAAACAAATAGCAGAAATTAATAATGTTTTTTTGATGGAAGCTTTTAAACTCTTACATTTGCCAGCTTATCAAATTTTACAAACAAATGTTAATAAAATTAAACCTTTTTTAGCTTGTTTTCATTGCAACCAGTATTCAAGTCGAATGAAAGAAGTTTTATTAGACCAATATAACTCTGTTTTTGATGAAACTTTAGGAAAAGGTTCTTTATATGATATGTTAATTTATCCTGTTGAATTAGCAGTTGCTTTATTTGGACCAGTCAAAGATGTTAAAGCAATGAGTCATAAGTTAAAGAATGGTGTTGATATTAATAATGCTGTTCTTTTACAACATAGTAATAATATTTTAACTAGTATTGTTTGTTCAAAAGCATCGACAGGCATTAGTCCTAGTGAATTTTTAAGTTATGATACTACAATTAATGTTACTAATCTAACAAAATTAGAAGCAATTACAAAATATAATCGCCTTACAAATCAAACAACAGTTTTACCATTAGGATCAGAACATAATAATAAAATGTACTATGAATTACAGTATTTTATTAATATAATTAATATAATAGACTTCTTGCATAACCTAGTTATTTTAAAATTCCTATAAAATATA
>NZ_MQTY02000077.1:0-4916 GCF_016082285.1 Spiroplasma sp. Moj | reverse complement strand
AAGGTTAATTAACCAGCATAAATTTTAAATGTAACTCATAGAAAATGTATTTAAAATTAAATAATTTAAATAAAAAAGTCATTTTTCGTTGTAGGAAAATATTAAATTTTTAAATAAAAGACATAATTAATTAAAATTATAATTTCCTATTAGTATCTTTTTAAAAATATTTACAATTATTTTAATAGGTTATGCAAGAAGTCTAATGTTAAAATATATAAAAAATAAGTAAGGCACACTGAAAAATACTATTTAATTTTTAATAATAGTTATTAAAATATAAAATTAATCATTTATAATTAAATTGATATTTTTACACTATACACTGTTTACAAATTTTAAAAGAAAGTAGATGTATTTATAAAAAATATTATAAAAATTTATATTCCAAAACTACTATTAGTATGACCCTTAATAGAAATATTATTATTTTTATTAANNNTCNTACTAAAAAAATATTTTTCATAATANACTCAATATTATGAATAATAAACAATATAAATTTATCCACCATAGAAAATATAGTTAAAATTATATGTATAATAGGAATTTTTATAATTCCAACATTAACAATAATAATAAAATTTATTAAAAAATAAATTTGTAAACAGTGTATAGTGTAAAAATAAACAATAAAATTATTTAATAAAATCACATATAAAAACTAGTGTGCCACAGCTAAGATATATGATCGATTATAATAAATATTAAAATCCTTTAACCATAACACGGAAAAAGTTTAATATCTTAACAATAACAAAAATNCCAAATGGNATTAAAATAATTCACGCATCACCTAAAAANGTCATTAATTGTGGTAATACAGCATAAATTGCTTCTTTAACTTTCATCATTGCTTGTCCTAANCCACTTCAAATAGAACCNATTCCATCTGAAGTAGTAGGGGTACCACTATCTGCTAAAAAATTAACCGCTGTTATTAAATACATACCTAACATTATTTTTTATCCTCCCTATTTTCAACTTCTTTCTTATCTTTTTTCTTACCTTTAATTTGTCTAATTTTTTGATAAATTGATAAACCAATTCATGCAAAAATCCCTAATATAATAACAACACTAAATATTGTCGTTAATCAACCTGGCATAACTTATTCCTCCTAAAAATCTAATTTTGCGGCACGCTTCGCGTGTTCGCTACGCTCAAAATAAACCATATTGAATAAATTATCCGCGTAATTTATTAGCAGTAATTTATTCATCTTCTTTTACATTATTAATTACAATATTATTTACCATATTAATAACATTATCTTTTCCATACTTTTTCACTAACGACCGCAAAATAAAATAATGTTTCTTTTCAATAAAAAATCAACCCCTTTCTGAGTTGATTTGTTGCACTTCACTTACACGATGCCTAACCCATGATGTCATCAAAAATGACAAGCGTCAGTTATCACAATAATTGTGATAGGAATCATTGCCATTGCTAAACAAGAAGGAATAAAATATCAATTATTTAAATTATAAACTTCTAAATCATTTAAGTTTAGTACTTTATTATTAATTCAAGGAATAAACAAAATAACAATATTTAATAAAACTGCTCCTATTGCGGCATAAATTAATGGTCGATTAATAATTGGAGTAAAACGTTGCTTTATTTTTCAATTTGTTAAAGTAACAGTATTAACAAACATACTTGGCGCACAAGTTAAAGCAATAAAAATTCCTGTTCGACCAAAATCAGAAATTTGCAATTTCATTTCAATTGTAATATTAGGATCACTACTTCGTAAAAAATCAAAAACTGTTTGATAACCATAAGCTTCGTATGCTTGAGTTGGAACAAAACTCATTCCAAAATAATAAGCGCCAACACAAACACTTGTTGTTAAAATTGTAATGCAAATCATTGATCCTCAAATATTTCGAAATAAGGGATTCTTCCCTTGCACCGGTTTAATTGTCATTAATGTATCATCATTATCAGCCATTCCAATACAAATTGCTAAAATTGATTCAATAACTAAATTCATTCATAAAATATCAGTTGCTTCAACTGGTGAAACATGGTTAATTAAGGATAAAATAAAAATTGATAAAACATTTGCTAAATTAACTCCAATCACAAACGTAATTGCTCGGCGAATTTTTTGATAAACATTACGGCCTTCATTAACCCCTTTAATAATTGTTTCAAAATTATCATCCGTTAAAATAACATCAGCTGCTTGTTTTGCAACATCTGTTCCAGTAATTCCCATTGCTACCCCAATATCAGCTTTTACTAAACTTGGAGCATCATTAACCCCATCTCCTGTCATTGACACAAGATAATCTTTCTGCTGTAAAATATTAACAATCCGAACTTTATGTTCAGGATTAACTCGTGCAAATACTTTAATATTATCAATAATTCGAATTAATTGCTTATCTGTCATTGCATTTAACTGCTCTGAAGAAATTACTTCATATTCTGAATAAGCTAAGTCTAATTCTTTGGCAATTGCTAGAGCAGTTGTTGCATGATCACCAGTAATCATAACAACTTTAATTCCAGCAGCATGTGCTTTTTTTACTGCTTCAATAGCAGATTGACGAACAGGATCAATCATACCAACAGCTCCTAAAAAAATTAATTTTTTTTCTAACGCCTCGGGGTCTTGTTCATCATCAAAATTAGTATTATAAGCAAAAGCTAATACCCGTAATGCTTGCGCTGATAAATCATCTGCTAACTTTAACAACAATGCTTTATCTTTTTTTGTTAATGTTAAAATTTTATTCTGAATCATAATGCGATCACAACGTTCTAATAAACTATCCAATGCACCTTTTGTAAAAGTTGTACTAACCCCTTCAATCACATTTAAAGTTGACATTAATTTCCGTTCAGAATCAAAAGGAACTTCATCAATTCGTTCTCATTTATCACGTGAATCTTGCTCATCATAAGCAAATAATTCAGCATAATCAACTAATGCTAATTCTGTTGGATCACCAATCCGTTCTTTATCTTCAGTAACACTATCATTACATAAAACTAATGCTTTTAAAAATAAATCTTGGTGCTGATCCAGACTACTATTAACGTATTCGTCAGCATTAATTACAGCATTATTCATCATTACTTTTTTAACTGTCATTTTATTTTGTGTTAAAGTTCCTGTTTTATCAGTACAAATAACATTGACACTTCCTAATGTTTCCATACTAGCAAGTTTTTTGACAATCACATTTTGTTTTGCCATTCGTTTGGTTGAAAATGATAAAGTAATCGAAACAACTGCTGCTAATGATTCTGGAATCACCCCAATTGCTAAAGTAATTGCTACCATTAAATAATTAGTTCATCCACTTTTATTACCATTAAAATATAATGCTAAAAAAATAACAATAGCAATAATAAAACTTAAGCCTGCAATTCAATACGAAAACTTTGTTAGTTTTTTTTCTAAATTTGTAGCAGTTTCTTCTGTTTCATTAATTGTTGTTGCAATTTTTCCAATTTCTGTTTGTTGACCAACCTTAATAACTACACCAACTGCTCGCCCAACTGTAATAAAAGTTGACATGAAAGCAATATTTTTCATTTCTGCCAAAATTGTTGTTGGTTCAATTGGGTAAGCTGTTTTATGAACAGGAACACTTTCCCCCGTTAAAATTGCTTCATCAATAAATACATCAGATTGTTCAATAATGCGTAGTTCCGCTGGAACATATTTTCCTGCTTCTAAAATAACAATATCACCAACTGTTAATTCATTGGCTGGAATTTCTTGCTGAGAATCATTTCGAATTACGACCGCTTTTGGTTTTGATAAAGATTTTAAAGCGGCCATTGATTTCCGTGCTTTTACTGTTTGGATTGTTTCTAAAATTGCATCAAGGATAACAATTGCTGCAATTACTGAAAAATCAATAAAATATTCGCCCTGAATTTGTCAATTATTTCCAATAATTGGCGCAATTACTGAAATTACAGCTGCTGCAATTAAAATTAATTGGATTGGTTCAATTAAGGCTTTGCCAAAAATAACATATCATGGGGTTACTTTACTTTTTGGTAATTCATTTTTTCCATATTGTTTTTGCCGAGCAATTACTTCTTCTGAAGTTAAGCCCGTTTCAAAATTAGTTTTTAAATTAGTTTCTAAGTTGCTATTATTCTGGGATATGTATTCTTCCATCACTAATGACCTTTCTATTTTACTGTGTTGTTAATTATTATACCTTAAAAATTTTATTTTAAAAAAGTTATTTTTACTTCTTAATCATGAATTTTTTTGTAAATAAAAAATTAAAATCAGAAATATTATTTCTGATTTTAATTTTACTTAAATTATAAATTTTTATGGCGCTTAACAAGATTCGTTTGGTTAACGCCAAACATTGAATAATAAGGATTTCGTCATTTTACAACACCTTGCCCCATTCGATTGTAATTGTTTGAAGCATTACGTAATAAATTAATCCTTTGCTTCGTTAATTCTAATAAATTATCTTGGCTAAAAGAAGGTCGCTTTTGATAAATATTTGTTATCTCTTGTTCTTTTTTATTTTTTAATGTCTTTTGCTGAGATTTTTTTTTGTATCTTTTTTAATTTTTTTTAAACTAAGTGCTTGTTTTCGTTGCTGGGTTTGACCTATTGGACGTGCATTATAATTTGCTTTAATATTAATATTATATTGTTGGCGCATTAAATTTAAAATTGTTTCTTTTTGATCAAAAGTTAATTCTGTTTTTGCTTTTAAAATTCGCTCAATTGAAAGAAAATTCAATTTTAGTGAATTTAAAAATTTAAAAGTTTTTAACGCTTTTGGATCTAAATTTAATTTGTTCAACATTACCCATCATTCCTTTTATTGGATATATTATACATTTTTTTCTATTAGACTTCTTGCATAACCTATTAAAATAATTGTAAATATTTTTAAAAAGATACTAAT
>NZ_MQTY02000076.1:0-5055 GCF_016082285.1 Spiroplasma sp. Moj | reverse complement strand
ATAATTTGTTAGCTTTGCCACCTTTTTTAAATTTTTCTATTTCAGCAACCTTTAAAATATCTAACATTTTATTAAAAGTGGCTTGTTTTATTCCTGTTAATCGGAATAATTCTTTATCATTAATAAAATCAAATTTATCAAATTTCATAATTTTAGATTCCTATAATTTCTATTTTAAATATATTTTATAGGAATTTTAAAATAACTAGGTTATGCAAGAAGTCTATTAAAACAAAAGTTCCCAGCATTAAAGATTAATAAAATTCAAATTAAAAATAATATTACGGCTACAACGGCTACAATTACTTCTAATGATTTTAAGATTTACCGAAGTTCAGTTACCCTTAATTATCTTCTTGATAAATCAGTGTTAAATCAAATTAATTTAAATCAACAATATGTTCCAAATCAAACTTGAATGCAACAACGTGGCTATAATGGCTTATGAATTAGTAAAAACCCAGCAACAGATCTTGAAAAAAATTTAACAAATGCCTTTTTAAGTCATGCTGAATATCCTAACTTACCATTTTATGAAAAACCAGAATTTAATTCATATGAAGAATTATTAAATTTTTTAAATCCAAAAACTAAATCATCTTTAACAAATTTTATTAATAATTATTGTCCGACATATATTATAATAGATTAAAACAATTAATGGTAAGATTTTATAATTATATGGCTAGTAGTTGAGGAAAAAATAATGTTCATAATGTATTAAAATGAATTGATATTGCTCAAGTTCTTGATGCAGATGGATACGGTCATTTTGACCATCATATTCAAATTCATGCACGAATATTAAAATGTTATTATAATGCTATGGGAAATCATTCATTTTATACTGGTTATTCTTCTGTTCTTGATCCTTTTAGAGTTTTCTTTTATGAATTAAGACATATGTTAGATCATTTTTTAAAAGATAATATGCATATAAGTATAAGTAATAAATTAAAAGATTTTTTAACAAGTAAAATTATTAATTTTAATAATTGACCAAGCTTAGACAAAGAAAAAATTTTTAAATTATTTCATCTTAGTTCATATTCTTTTTCTAGTTTATATGAAGTTATTGGTGAAGGATTTGTATATTAATTTTTAATACCAAATGAATTAAAAACAAGAGCATGAGAATTCTGACATGAATTTTTAACATTATATTTACCAAAATTAAATTAATTTTAAAACGTTTATTTTTATATTATATATTACTATTTAGTTAAGAAATTTATTACATTTACAATTTAATGTAAAAATATCTTAATTTAAAAAAAATCTAATATTTTTAGGCTAAAATAATACTAAGTGTAATTTTACACATATTGAATATGGAAAAATTCAAAGAAAGGTTACAAGTATGAAAAAAGTTCAAAAAAGAAAACTAAAATTATGACATAAAATTACAATTTGGGGAATCTTAAATGCTTCTGCGTTATTATTATTAATTGCTGTGTTTGCTTTACCACAAACACCTTGACATTGTCGTTTATTCGCGTTTATCAATATTTTTGTTATATTATTAGCACAAGTAATTTATTATACTCGTCTTTATTTTAAAAATAAAAAGAAAGCAACTAAAAATAAACCTATTAAATTGCAATAATTTTAAAAAACTAAAAAGAACACTTTATTCCTATAAATAGCATTATTTAAATGGTAAAATGTTATTTTTTTATTTTTTGTTAGTTGTAAGATAAATTAAATGATATTTTCGTTTTCCACGACGAATAATTAAATATTTATCAAATAAAAACTTATCTTTTGCTACAAGTCAAGTTTCTTCTTTAACAATTTGCCCATTAATAGTAATTGCACCTTGTTCTAAAAACTCACGACCTTCACGTTTAGAAGAAATAATCTGTGCTTGTACTAATAAATCAAGCAGCGGCAAATTAAGATTTGTTAAATGAAAATTAGGTAAATTGTTATCAAGTTGGTCTAGCTGTTGCTCTGATAATTCATGTAAATTGCCTTTAAATAAAGCTTCGCTAACAATTTGTGCTGTTTTTAATCCTGCTGCTTGATGAACAAATAAAGTTACTTCTTCTGCTAGTTTTTTTTGTGCAATGCGTTGTGCTGGTTCATTTTGGTGAACTGCTTCAAGAGCAATAATTTCTTTTTCAGATAACATTGTTAAATAACGTAATAATTTCCCTGCTTCTTGGTCATCTTGGTTATAAAAGAATTGATAAAATTCATACGGCGATGTTTTTTTTGAATCTAATCAAACTGCCCCTGATTCTGTTTTTCCAAATTTGGAACCATCAGCTTTTGTTAATAAATTCATTGTCAAACCACAAGCTAAATTATCTTCTCCAATTTGTTTATAAATATAATCTGTACCCGAAGTAATATTTCCTCATTGGTCACTACCACCAGTTTGAACAGCACAATCATAATTAATATATAATTGATAAAAGTCATAAGCCTGCAATAATGTGTAAGCAAATTCAGTATATGATAAACCAACTTCAATTCTAGTTGCAATATTTTCTTTTGCTAATAAATAACTAATATTAAAATTTTTACCAACATTTCGCAAAAAATCAATCAAGGTCATTTTTTGAAATCATTCAGCATTATTAACCATTTTAACTTTTGATCCAATTAATTGTTGCATTTGATTACTAATGGTTTCCACATTATGTTTAATTGTTTTATCATCTAGCAATACCCGTTCTGCTTTTTTTCCACTAGGATCACCAATCATTCCTGTCCCACCACCAATAATAGCAATTGGTTGAAATCCAAACATTTCAAAACGTTTTAATAACATAATTTGAATTAAATGCCCAACATGTAATGAATCACCGGTTGGATCAAAACCACAATAAACTCCTTTTTTTAATTCTTGCGCTTTTAATAATTTTGCTTCATTAGTTACTTGTTTTAATAGTCCTCTTCATCTTAATTCTTCTAAAATATTTTTTACCATCATTTATCTCCTTTGCTATTTAAAAAACTCTAAATTATTAGAGTTATTTCTTATCTACTTTTGAATCTTTTTTAATTGGGGCAGACTTTCCTTCTCCAATAATTTTTTCAGAAATTGATGTTGATTTTTTTTTCAAATCTTCAGTTACCTTAATTCCAGCGTCAATTGCTGAAACTGTTATTTTTGCTAAATCTTTTGCCACTGCGCGCACATTAGGTGATTTTGCTGCTGCTTTAATTAATTTAACTGCACCATTATCAATTTTCTTTAATGTCTTATAAGCCATTTCTTTTGTTGAAGCAGAATCTAAAATTTCAACTGCACCTTTGACATTTTTAATGTGCAATTCAATATCAGTTGCAACTTCATCTGATTCTATTCCTTGCGATTTTTCTCATACAATCTCAATTTTATTAACCATTTTTTTAAGTTGTGGATTATATTTTTTAACTAAATTAATGAAATCTTGTCGTAATTCTGAACCTTTTTTCGGAGCAATTAACATTCCTACTATCATCACTGCCAATGTTTTAACAAATTTAAATGCCATAATTATTCCTTCTCATCAGAATTAGCAAAATCTTTTAATTTATCAACAATTCGATAAGCAATGTCTTTATTACGAGCAATAATTTTCACTCATGCTTTAACGTTTCGTTTTGCAAAAGCTTCAAAAACATCAATATAATTTGAAACTTTAACAACGGTATCAATCAACAGTAGAATTTAACATTTCTGATTTATAAGTTAAGTCTTCAACAAAATAATCAAATTTCTTAGCAGCAATTGCAACTTTTCGCGCAGCAATAATGCCATAACAGCAAAAAACAATTGCTAAACATAATAAAACAATGATTAAAATTGTTTGTTAAATTAATAAATTATCATTTGTTGCTAACATATATATCATTCTTTTCCACCCTTTTTCTAATCGTATTAAATATTACTTTTATATTATAACTTATTTTATAATTTATTTTAAATAATATTAGAATAATTAGTTAACTTAATGATAAAAATTAATATATACTAATTTACAACAATATATAATTTATCTTTACAAGATAGTATTAAACCAGTTTTTACATTAATTTGTTTTATGTTATATCAAAGAATAAAATCAGTAATTAATGCAAAATACTCAAAAATTTACGATATTGTAGTATTTTTTTACTTTTATTAATTATTATGTAAATTAAGTTGTTTAAAAATATTAAAAATTTGCAATTAATTTGTTAAAAATTAAAAAATATACTTATCTTTTTCTTTTTTTATAAAATATTATTAAGGAGAAAAAATGAAAAAAATATGAATAATAAATGCATTTTTAATTTTAATTAATATTTAATATCTTTTATAACTTTTTTGTAGGCATATATATATTATAAAAATAAATGAAAACAAGAACCTTTAATTAAAAATTATGAACCATTATATAAAGAAAAAAATGAAAATATTATAAAACATAAATCAATTTCATTACCCGTTGAATTATTTTATCAAGAAACAAATTATTGATGTGGCCCCGCTAGTGTACAAATGGTAATAAATTATGTTGCTAATAAAAAATTATCACAAGAAAAATTAGAAAATTATTTACAAACTGTAAAAACAGAAACTTATCCATGAAATATTCCAGCAATTTTAAATAAATTCACAAACCAAAATAATCATAAATATACACGAAAAATATTAGGACTCAATTATGGTTTAACCGAAAAAGAACAAAAAATATTTTATAATGATGTAAACAATAGTTTAAAGCATAATTTTCCAGTTATATTAAGTATTCATGGTAAATATCCTTGAAACAACCATATGATAAGATATCTTATTGTTATACATGGAGTTCAAGTATCAGAAAAATTTGAAGAATATACATATTTAATTGCTGATCCTTGATCCGGAGAAGTAGAAGTTAAACAATCACAAATAAGTAGTCTATTTACTTATGACGCAAATAGTAGCATTATTAAATCTAATTAAAATATTTTAAAATTATTTGTGAATTTTTAACTACTATCACCATCGATTCTTCAACTAATTAAATAGACTTCTTGCATAACCTAGTTATTTTAAAATTCCTATAAAATATATTTAAAATAGAAATTATATGA
>NZ_MQTY02000075.1:0-5287 GCF_016082285.1 Spiroplasma sp. Moj | reverse complement strand
AATTAATTAAAATTATAATTTGCTATTAGTATCTTTTTAAAAATATTTACAATTATTTTAATAGGTTATGCAAGAAGTCTATTATATTTCAACAATAACAGATTATTTAAAAAGTTGACTATCTTTTTAACATAACAATTTTTAAAACACGATAATTTTATATAAGAAAGGATAATTAAATATAAAAAAACTAATAGTTATTTTTGGGGCATTAGGACTTAGCAGCAGCGGCTTAAGTGGGGCATTAATGGCAACTCCTGCTTTAAATCCTTCAAATCAAACTGTATCACAAGAATTTATTATGAAAGATATTATTGGGGATATATCAAATTCAGAATTAGTACCATCAAATGTTTACTCGTTATTAAATTCAGATAAGAAACCATCTAAAGTTAAAACTAATTTTGGTTTTAAAATATTGAAAAAATTTCAGAATTTTACTAAAAAAGCATATAAAGAATTTAAAGCAGATGCTAAAAGTCTTGGTAAAAAAATTATCCCGCCTAAAACTATTGAAACAGGACTAGATAAAGTTGAAAAAATATCGGAAACTGGTATTAAAGATATTGTAAAAAGAAACCATGGGATTAAAAACTTCTTTACAAAAAAACTAATAAAATAAAAAAAGTTGTTAATAGTGGATTCCAACGGATGAAAAATATTGGTAACACTGCGGAAACATTTTTAAAAGAAAAGGGTAAAAGTATTGAAAAAATAGGTAAAAATACTTTACAAGGAATGAAAACAACAGGAACTGCTATTAAAACCTTTGCAAAAAAAGAGGGTAAGAATTTTAAAATTTTTCTAAAAACTCACGGTAAAAATATTAAGACAGGAATTAAAAAAGGAGCAGTTTTAGCTTATAAAGGGCTAAAAAAAGCACCACGAATATTAGGACAAGTAATAGGTCAATTTACTAATGGTTTAGTATGTGCTTTATTTGGACTTGCGCCAGGATCAATAGGAATAATATTAGGTTCAGCAACCATTGGCGCAGTTGGCTACTATGTTTACAATCATCCTGATGAAGCGAAAAGTTTTGCTAATTCAGTGATTGATACAACAAAGAATACTGCATCTTCAACGGTTCAGTTTTTAAAAACTTGATGACCATTTTAAGATTTTTATCTAAAAATAAATAAAAAAAACAATTTATGAATATGTTAAAAAATAGACATATAGAAAGTAAGTTATAGGAATGATTTTCTGTATTCAACAGGATTCATTCCTTTTAATTTCTAGGAAAAATGCTTTATTTTATTAAGTTTTTAAGATATAATTAATAAGGTTGTTAAATTTTAATTTATTCTGTTATCTAAAATAATATTAATATGTAAATTCAACAGCTGTAATGTTAAAAAAACAACTAAACTATTTATACTAAATTTTAAAGGAGACTAAATGAATTTTAATACATTAAATTTATACCCAGCATTACAGCGAATGATTGTTAAAATGGGTTATACTAACCTAACTGAAATCCAAGAAAAAGCTATTCCAGTGGCTCTTAATAATCAAGATATTATTGGTAAAAGTCATACGGGAACTGGTAAAACTGTAGCTTTTATTTTGCCAATTTTACAAAACTTAAATACGCACTTAAAACAACCACAAGCGATTATTTTATGCCCAACCCATGAATTAGCGAGCCAAATAATTGACCAGGTTCGAAAATTAGCAACTTATTTGGAAGGTGTAAATGCAACCTTAATTTGTGGTGGTTCACATATCCAACGTCAAATTTATGCTTTACGAAAAAGTAATATTATTGTGGGAACTCCGGGACGAATTGCTGATCATATTAATCGTAAAACATTACGATTAGATAAAATTAAAACAATTGTTTTAGATGAAGCTGATGAAATGTTAAAAATGGGATTTAAAAATGATCTTGATAAAGTATTTCAAAATGCTCCTAAACAATATCAAACATTATTATTTTCAGCAACAATGTCAAAACAAGTATTAGAAATTGCTAATAACTATCAAAATAATCCTGTTGAAATTGTTGTTACAAAAAATGTTATTGAACAAAATAATATTAGACAGCAATATGTAAATGCATTGTCTTATCATAAGGAAGATGTTTTAATAGCATTATATAAACATTTGCAACCAAAACGAAGTATTATTTTTTCAAATACAAAATTTTTTACTAATAAAATTGCTGAAATGTTAACAAATAATGGTATTCTTTGTTGTGTCATTAATGGTGATAAAAGTCGTTATGAACGAGGGCAGGCAATGCGTTTATTTCGGGATGGTAAAGTACAAGTTATGGTTGCCACTGATGTTGCGGCACGAGGAATTGATATTGATAATATTGATTATGTTATTAATTACGATATTCCAATAGAACGAGAAAGTTATATTCATCGGATTGGAAGAACAGCACGTGCTGGTGCTACTGGTGTAGCAATATCAATTGTTTCAAATCGTAATGATTTAAGAGAAATTCAACATTTGGGTACATATCAAAAGAAAAAAATTGAGTTATTAGATATTACAACATATGATTTAAAACAAAAACCACAAGGAACAAAAAACATTAGTTCTAGTAATAAAAAAGCAACTTTTAATCAAAAAAATAATAGTTTTAAATATGAGTATTCATATTTAGATAATAAAAAGAACCAATCTAATGCAAAAAAGAAATTTAATACCCAAGGTAATAAAAAATGAAAACAAAAAAAACAAAAATTTGATAAATCTAATTTTAGTTTTAATCGAATTTAAGTTTGCTTATTTTTTAAAAAAATAAAAACAATAAATCAACTTTTTAAAAATTGTTTTTTATTTATTATTATTTTATATAAAGCAATAATTTGATTTTTAACTAGTATGATAAATTTAAAATTTATTGCTAATTTAAATTAAATGTTATAGAATAAAAACCGTATATGATTTTAAAAAATAAGTATTATGGTTTAAAATAAATTGCCTTAATTGAATAAGAAAGAAAAACAGAATGGAAATTACTGCAGAAATTAAAAGAGCATTAAAAAAACTTATAAATCAATTAAAAAAAGCATTAATAAATTTTTTAAAAAACTTGGTTTTAATAAAATTGAAACTAATAAAATATCAAGTAAGATTTCTGGTAGTAAGAAAAAAGTTGANTTTTTATAAAAATTATAAATAAAGTAATTAAATACGAATTAAAGTAATCGCTTATCAGAGCGATTTTTTTTATTTGCATTATTCATCAGATAGTATCTTTAAAATTAAAAATTAACCTATTTTACCCTACAAACTAGTTAATTTTTATAATTTCCTTTCTGTGATTTATTAGACTTCTTGCATAACCTATTAAAATAATTGTAAATATTTTTAAAAAGATACTAATAGCAAATTATAATTTTAATTAATTAAAATTATAATTTGCTATTAGTATCTTTTTAAAAATATTTACAATTATTTTAATAGGTTATGCAAGAAGTCTAATNAATTAAATGTCAAAAATAAGAAAATTGCCTGTGTCCTATCAGGAGGTAATATTGATGTAACAACATTTTTAAATATTACTAACCGTGCGTTGATTAACCAACGTCGTAGAATTATTTTAAAAATTGATGCCCCATTAGGGAAAGGACATATTAGTAAAATTACGAACATTGTTGATTCCCATGGGGTTCAAATTTATCAAATTTCTGATTCCCAATTAGAAAATAGTCTTGAAATTAATAGTGAAATTATTCGCTTAGTAATTGATATTAATATGCGGATTGAATTAACAAAGATTGTTGTTGATTTGGAAGAAGAAGGATATACGGTCATGGAAAAAGAATTTATTAATTCAATTACACCATAATGGAATTAATTCATACTGATCAAGCACCACAAGCCGTAGATCCATATTCCCAAGCTATTAAACTTGCAAATGGATTTTTGTATATTTCTAGGCAATTAGGATTAAATCCTGCAACAATGCTTTTAGGCGATAATATTAGTGAACAAACAAGACAAGTATTAGCAAATATTAATGCTATTTTAAACGCTGCAGACTATACTAAGGACAATGTTATTAAAACAACAATTTTACTGAGTGATATTAATGATTTTGTTGTTGTTAATGAAATTTATGAAACTTTTTTTAAAGAGCATAAACCTGCACGTAGTACTTTTGCTGTTAAAGCTTTACCAAAAGCAGCTTTAATAGAAATAGAAGTCATTGCTTTTAAATAAATGCTTTTTATTTGTTGTTTTTAAACAAATAATTTTAAAAATATATTTTACTCAGCAAAAAAGTTGTTAAAGGCACGAGGGTACTTTTTTTTTTTTTTTTTTTTTTTTATTCAATATAATGATAAGTATCTTAATAGGTATCTTTTTAAAGGAAGGTGGCATATTGATGAAGAAGTTATTAACCCTTTTTAGTGTTCTCGTTTTAGGACTTGGCAGTAGTTTGTGGGTTGCTAGTTGTAAAACACGAGTGAACCATGATGTTGATGGAAATGATGTAGATGCCAATCAAAATTTTGCCATTTTAAATCAGATCAAAGCGGAAGCAAAGCAAACTTTTGAAGCGTGCTGGGATACAAAGGCAACAATTGCTATTAATGATTATTCGGAACAAATATTATCTTTTACAGAGTTAGTAGCGGAACTACAATCAAAAGATGATGCTTTAACATTAACGAGTGAAACAATTAGTAAATATCGTTTTTTAACACAGTTGCTTACTGGATTTAAAGCAGAGTTTGTTAATTTGAATCATAGTTTACGAGATCGCTATTCAAATTATTATGTTGATACGATGCCATTGTTGTTAGCGGATAATAATATTTCATTTACTTTGTATAATATTAATTTTGTTAACATTGCAAAGTTATTAAAAGGTACTTCGGAAGCAGTATTGGGAGTTACAGTGCAAGTTAATATTGATTATGAAGTGAGATTTAAAGGAATGCAAGCGAGGAATAGCATTGAATCTGTAGTAGTTATAACTAATAATTAATTTAGAAATTTTAAGAAATATTCAAGATAAATTAGAAGAATATTTTCTTAGTTTTATTGACAATATTTTTAAACCACTAGATTATAAAATTATTTGTACGGAAGACTTGTTTTTTAACGATATTGACCCAGATTTCTTAGTTTGGTCATTTATTAGACTTCTTGCATAACCTATTAAAATAATTGTAAATATTTTTAAAAAGATACTAATAGCAAATTATAATTTTAATTAATTATGTCTTTTATTTAAAAATTTAATATTTTCCTACAACGAAAAATGACTTTTTTATTTAAATTATTTAATTTTAAATACATCTTCTATGCTATCTAT
>NZ_MQTY02000074.1:0-5311 GCF_016082285.1 Spiroplasma sp. Moj | reverse complement strand
ATATAAATAGTATTTCTGACATAAATTAAAATAATTAATGACATTTTGATAAATATAATTTATTTCTTTTGTAAGTTTTTGTTGTAAATATCATTTTTTTATTTTTCGTTGTAATGAATATAATTCATTTTCAGTTGGAATGCTTGTTACCATATACTTTTTCATTTTAATCTCCATTCTAATTTAAAGACTAAATCAGTGGTCTAAAATGTATATGGTTTTCACACAGAAATAATTCAAGTTTCTTGCTTTCTAACCTAACCTATCAATGCGATATAATTAAATATGTGTAAAAATTACACAAAATAGAAAAAACTTTAAAAACTTTTATCAAAAGCAACAGATAAAACTTTTAAAGCTTTGGACTCCAACAACTTAAAATTAATGAATAAGATTTACGATGTTAATTTCAAGTTTTGGCAATAGTTTTAATTACTTAGAACACCTTTCTAGCAAAGGTGTTTTTTATTTGTTTAATTTACATTTTAAAAATTTAAATTGCATTTATTTGCGAATGACAATGTTTTTTCTCAATATGCTTGTTGATTAGCAATTAAGGCGCCAGTATGTGCTGCTTTCTGAACAAGAAAAATTTCACTTTTCGCATTTTTATTTTGTTGTAAATAATACATTACAACAGAATTATGGTATTTCACAAAATTATCTTTTGTTCCATGAATAAATAAAATTGGTAAATCTTGTAACTGGTTATTTTCTTTTAGTAAATTCATTTGTTTTAAATTTGTTTTTGAATGTCGACGAAAATTTTTATTAATTCCTAATGACATTAATCATCACGGTAATTTGATATATTTATGTAAAAAAGCCCGAATCTGTTGGACTGGTTGTGAAAACGGACAATCAACAATTAATCAATCAGTTTTATTTTCTAAATAAAACTGATGGGCATATCATAAGGCAGTTGATGCTCCCATACTAATTCCAAAAACCCCAATAATAGTTGGTGTTTTATGTTTTTTCAACCATGTAATTAAAAAATTTAAAATAATGGCATTCGTCACACCTAAATCTGATTTTTGACCATAAGTATTTCCATGGGCATATGCATCAAAAGTTAAAATATTATAACCATCTTGATAAAAATGATATACGTTTTGTAATCCCAAATATTTATTTCGTTTAAAGCCATGTAAACCAACAACTCACTTTGATGAATGTGGATGTTCTAACATTAAAGTACTAATTTTATTATTATTAAATTCAATAAAAGTTTCTTGGCAATCATCTGGTTTAATCATAAAATCCCTTAATTTCTTTGCCTTAACATCGGCTTCTAACTGTTGCAGTGAATTTAATTCAATATTATTTTGATCAAGCCCACTTCGTTTATATTTAAACAAATATAGAATAAAAACTTTTGAGCAAATAAAAGATAATAATAAAACAATTGGGAAAAAAATAATGACTAATAAAATCCGTCAAAAATTATAATTATATTTTTTTAATTTTCGTAAACTTTTTTTATAATTTGTTATCATCATTTCACCACCAATAGCTTATTAATATGCAATTTATAATATATTTATCCCATAATTCTATTATAATTTTATTATAAAAAACATTTTTTATTATCTTTTAACCAAGTATACCACTTTTTTAACATATTCTTTGGATTATTTAATAATTTATAAATTAATATAATCCGATTAAAACTTTTACCAACATTTATCAAAAATAACAAATAATTTGTTAAATTGCTAAAGAACATTAGCAAATTATTGTTCTAATATTTTATTTAATGTTTCTATAGGAAGAAGGGATTTATCGATGCTAGTCGCACACCGTGGATTTCGTAGCCCTGCTGGTGAAAACCGCATGGTTGATTTTATTAATGCTTTGCAAATTTGTCGTGGGGTTGAATTTGATATTCGTATGACAAAAGACCAAAAAATTATTATTTTTCATGATTATAACTTTAAACGAATTGGAAATGTTAACAAAACAGTTCGTAGTTTTACTTATCCAGAAATTAAAACAATTGATTTTTTTGTAAAAAATCCAGCAATGTTGCCTCCGCTATTTATTGAAGATTTTTCCAATAAAATTGCTAACCAATACGAATTAATTAATGTTGAAATCAAACCTGATCGTTATACACCCAACGAATTTGAAATGTTAAAAAATGCTCTATTAACATTAAGAACAAAAACAACCGCAGAAATTATTGTTTCTTCATTTGGGCATTCTGCTTTAACATTTATTTCAACTCTTGATAAGGAATTTAAAAAGGTTATTTAATTGAAAGTTTAAAAGATATTGATGAAAACTTAATTATGCATTTTGATTATTTACATCATTCAATTGCTACTGCAAAACAAAAAAAGAATGTGCCAATTATTAAAAAACTTAATCTGCCCTTAAATCTTTGAACTTTTAAAAATAATAAAGATGTCAAAGTAGTTAATAATTTATATGATAAAACTTTTATTCATGGCTATATTAGCGACAATGCTACTTTAAATCCTAATTTAAAATAACATTTGTTATTTTAGAAAGGAAGTAAAAAATAAAAAATAGTAAGCAAAAAAGTCTTAATCGTAAAACAATTAATATTATTGCTATCTTAGCTTTAGCTGATGTTTTAGTGATGGCTGTCCCATTTTATTTAAAAAATGTTATTTATTCTGTTAAAATTGCTGATGGTTTAGGAATCACTGCTTCTGAATTCTCACAAGCAAATGCCATTTATGGTTATGTTGCGTTATTAAGTTATTTTGTTGGCGGTTATTTTGCTGACCGGTTTAATTTAAAAAAATTAACATTGCTTGGATTAGGAAGAATTGGAATTGTTAGTATTTGATATGGTGTAATTCCCTTTATAAATAGTGGAAAAATCATTCAAGTATACATTATTTTTTCGTTATGAAGTTTTATTACCTGCTTTATTTTTTGAAGCGCCTTATGAAAACTACTTTCAGAACAAGGAACACCAGCTGAAAATGGAAAATTAAATGGAATACATGGTAGTTTAAACGGTCTAATTAGAACAATTTTAATTGCCTTTGCTTATTTAGTCTTTTGATTATTTGAAAATGTTTGAACAGCATCATTAGGTAATTGAGCATTTAGCACATTAGTTTTTATTTTTACCGGTTTAATTTTTATTAATTGTTTACTATATATGAAAATTTGTTCCTGATTTAAATCACAACTCTAATCAAGTTACTACTTTTAAAATTAAAGATCTTGGAAAAACATTAAAGAATTTTAAATTATGAATTGTAACGTTATTAATTATAGGGGTTTATATGTATCAATCAGGATTAAGTGTTTTTGTTACTTTTATGCAAGATGCTTTAAAAATTATTCCAATTATTGTGGTTGTTGCTGGAATTTTACGAACATATTTTTTCCGCTTTTTATTTAGTGCTCCCGCTGGAAAACTAGCTGATCGTACACAAAAATACATTTTATTTATTGTTATTGGTTTAACTTGTGCTTCAATTATTACAATCACTGCAATTAGTTTACCTGGATACACCGAAACTTCTTTTGAAACATTAAGTAACACCTGAAAAATAACTATTCAAAGTATTATTATTATTATTTTATACTTAATGCTAGGAATTATTTGTTGAGCCTTAGTTACTAATCGATGAGCAACAATTTATGAAATTAATATAAGTCAAAAAGAATATGCTGCCTCAGTTGGTTTAATTTCATTTATTGCTTTTTCCCCCGATGCTTGATTTTGACAAATTGATTCTCTATTGTTAAAAAATTATGGAACCGAAGCCGGCTATCTTTCTAATAAACTAGCTAACCAAATTAGTTTAGCAATTATTACTGCAATTGGTTTATTCGCAGCAATTATTGGTTTTGTTTTATTACTAGTTTTGCAAAAAGAAAAAAAAGCAATGAATTATAATGTTGCTTAATTATTAAATTAAAAATGGTGTTGTGAATAACAACACCATTTTTAATTTAACTTATTTCTTAACTTTCTTTTGTGCCTTAGCTGCTTTTTTTAGTCGACGAAGGTTATGAACTTCAACTAGTGTAATCTCTGTTACTTTTTCACGACCATTAAACAAAATTAAGCCGACAGTCAAACAAAAGACCGGACCAATAATTCAAATTCAAGTAAAGAACATTAAAGTAATCATTAATAAAGCACCAGCTAATCGTGCTCCAATTTTACCTTTTAAAGCAAAAATAAAGCAAAAAATAAAACCAATTAAAGCAAAAATTGCAATACAAATAAAGGCAATTAAAACCCGACTATCAATGTTATAATGCTCAATAAAATCATATCTTATCATGGATTTAATATTAGAACTTTGCTGAGGAAAAAAATTATCATAAATAAGTGCCATATCAAGAACAATAATATCAATGATAATATTAAAGACTAAAACAATAATTCCTATAATAAAACCAGTGATGGTAACCTTATTAGTTTTCATCACATATTGAATTGGAACAATCTTAACATTTTTGTTCCGATAATAACGGAAGTACAATAAATTATTAATGAAAATATAAAAATATTGTAATGAAACTGCAACAACACAAATTACTACTAATGCTGTGGCAACCATAAAATCACCACCAGGTTTAAAATAATTTAAGAAAAAGTATGGAAAAAGAGTTCTAGGGTCTTTGCCATCTAAATGTCGATAAGTTCCTCGTATTAAAATGATTGTTAAATATGCTACCATATATAACATAATTAATCATAAATACTTTTTGTGATGTTCTTCATAATAATAATAATGATCACCAGCTGTTAAAACATAACTTATAATCATTATAACTGGCATCACTAAATGTAAAATAACTGTTGCCACTCAGTGATAAGGACGATATTGTGCTGCTTGATCTTTTTGACCAACAATACCAACTCAAAAAACTAACATTGTAATTGTAATGTACGTTGTAACTGCTAATTGAATCACATAGTGTGGTTTTGTATTTTTAAATTTTGATTCAAACAAATATAAGAAAAAATATAGAGCAACAATATAATTAGTTTGCGTTGTAAAAAACGAATAATAATTAGAAATTCTTTCACCATAACCTAAGTGTGCAAATTTTGGTTGTGGATAATAAATTGCCATGATTAAATCAAGCAATAAAAATAAACTTAAAATAATTAAAGCTCCCAAACGTAAATAAAAATGGACGCGAGGATTTCACTTGAACATTGTATAACTCCTTTAACATCAAATCACATAATATATATTTTAGTCATTTTTTAGGTAAAGTACAAGTAGGCATTATTATTTTATTGTGAAAACCATATACATTTTAGACCACTGATTTAGTCTTTAAATTAGAATGGAGATTA